>JALOMA010000004.1 GCA_025455735.1 Candidatus Kapaibacterium sp. | reverse complement strand
CCTGTGGTGGCATCCTTGACGAAGGCCCAGTGGTTCCATCGACCTTCGTAGGCGCTTTCGGGAAGGTCCGTTTCGATTCTGTCAAAGGCACCCGATGATGCGTCGCGGCCTGCATCCCAATAGACCCTGGCATTGTCCCACGGCAGATGGGCATTGAGCACCCGACGTCCCTGGTCATCCCATGCTTCGAACACGCTGCTAGCCTTGGGCAGTTTTTGCTGATTGCCCCAAGCCCAGAAGGCAATGGTAACGCCAGTGGAAAGAGCATTGCCTACGTCGGCATGAAGTTCAATCATATCGTTGCCAGTAAAGGCATAGGCCCAGCGGGATTCATCGGCTGTTGTGCCTGCAACTGGGGAGGGGTCTGCCAGGAGCTGCACTGGCACGGAAGCGGAGGCGCAGGCAATATCAACGATGATGTCGGAGGTGCCGTCCCATGAAAACGGCGTACCGAAGGCCAACTGGTTCCGTCCTTCCACCAGGGTAACGTTGTTCAACAAAACGGTCGTGAAGCCACTGTCCACCAGCCGTGAAGGGGGCTGGGCATTTGTTTGCTGATTCATCATAATGCGCAGGGCAGAGATTTGGGAAGCCTGCGCCGTACGGGACGTCAGCTCCAAGCCTTGTACAGCGCCTGCTGTCATGCCTGCCGCCGCCAGCTCGGAGGCCGTCCATATCCAGCGTGCGCGGCCTCCGGCCGCTGTAAACACTGTTGCCAGCGATGCACCGCCACTACCAATCCTGGTGATCTGTGTTTCCACCTGTGATCGTCGCGAGGCCCCTACCACACGATAACGTCGGAGAAGGGGTACAGGTGTTGTCGTATACGGAAAACTGTCGGGAGTGATGCCACGAACACGATAGTTTACGGCTTCAAGTCGGGTGGAGTCAAACTGTCCCGTCGAATCCGTAATAAAGGTATATGTCAGGTAGTCCCATTCGCCGCAATCAAAGCGATCCTGTGTGGTGCGAGGATCGCATTTAAGCGTCATTTCCATCAGCACTTTTTCATAGCGCTGAGGGGGCGGAAACAGATAGGTACCGCTCCGCTTGGTGATGTCGTCGAACGTTAGTGTTCGTACGGTGATGGTGTCGGCAGCGCTGGCTACGGAGGCAGCCAGGACGACTGCCGACAAAATCGTAGGGAAAAGTTTCATGGGTCTCCACTCTCTCACTGGTTGGCTGACCCGAAAAGTACGAAAGTACCGCGCTTTGGCAGTGGCTAGTGGCGGGCTACACCACCGTCAACGTTAATGGTCTGCCCCGTAATAATACCGGATGCTGGAAGCGCAAGGAAGGCCACAACGTTGGCAATATCTTCCGGTTCATCGGCACGATGGACGGCTTGTTGCGGCAGGATATGACGAAGGAGGGAATCCGAGACTGGATCCCCAGCGGGGCGTTGCGTCGCGGTAAGTCCTACGGTGATGGTATTGATCGTGATCCCATCCTTGCCAACTTCGGCCGCCAGAGAGCGTGTAAGCCCGATTACGCCCATTTTGGCAGTGATGTAGTGTGTCAGGTACGGCGTGCCCAGCCAGACGGTATCGGAGCTAAACGTAATGATGCGACCAAATCCTTGCCGTTTCATTGGGGGAAGGACGGCTTGAATGGCGTGGAAGAGCGAATTCAGCGTAAGGTCGAGGGTACGTTTCCATTCTGCAAACGACAGCAGCTCGAAGGGTTCTTCGCTGTAGTGGCCTACGTTGTGGACGAGGATGTCGACACGGCCGAAGCGAGCCACGGTGTCGGCAACCAGTCCGCGGACGTCGTCGCCATCCGTGCAGTCCGTATGGCGCACGAGAACATCGGCACCGATGGCTCTCACGGCAGCTTCGGTTTCGGAAGCATCGGCAACATCAGCGATCACGATTCGGGCGCCTTCTTCGGCCAAGCGTTCACAGAAGGCGCGGCCGTTTCCAATGGCAGCCCCGGTAACGATGGCTACACGATCGGCAAGGCCGCGCTCGAAGCGGGTTATCTGCATGGCAGGGGGTCAGGAAATAAGACCAAGGTCGCGACCAACACGAGCGAAAATGTCCAGGATGGCATCCAAATGTTCGCGTTCGTGGGAGGCCATATAGCTTGTGCGAAGCATGGAGAGATTGGGGGGCACGCCAGGGGGCACAAAGGCATTGACGAAGACACCGTTATCATACAGCTTGCGCCACATTAACAGCGTGCGGTCTACATCACCCAAAACGACGGGCACGATACCAGTACGGGAATCAATGACCCTGAAACCGAGGTCGGCGAAGCCCTTGCGCATGTAGTCGGCATTGTCGATCAACTTCGTGATCAACTCCGGTTGGCGCTCCAGGATATCCAACGCAGCCAAGGCTGCCGCCACGGAAGCCGGCGTTGGAGATGCACTGAAAATCAAAGCCGGAGAGTGGTGTTTCAAGTAGTTGATGACGCGCTCTGGACCAGCAACGAAGCCGCCTAGCGAAGCAAACGTCTTCGAGAACGTCCCCATCGTCATGTCCGTACGATCGACCAGGCCATAGTGGCTTGCAGTGCCACGGCCACCGACACCTACAACACCCGTAGCGTGGGCGTCATCGACGAGGATCCGGGCACCGTATTTCTCGGCCAACGCTACCATTTCAGGCAGACGGACAAGTTCTCCGCTGACGGAGAAAACACCATCCGTTACAATCAGCTTTCCGGCATGATCAGGAATGCGCTGAAGGACTTTTTCGAGGTCCTCCATATCGTTGTGCTTGTATCGCACAAACTCGGCAAAAGCGCCTTTGGCCAGCATACAGCCGCTAATGATGCAGGCGTGGTTTTCCTTGTCGGAGATCACATAGTCGCCCTTGTTCACTAACCCACTGATAACGCCAAGGGCCGTTTGGTACCCGGTAGAGAACAGGAGAACGCTTTCATAGCCCAGATAGGCTGCCAGGCGTTCTTCCAGCTCGACGTGAAGATTGATGGTACCCGTCAGGTATCGCGAGCCGGAGCATCCCGTGCCGAAACGCTCGATGGCGTCAATGGCGGCCTTTTTAACGGCGGGGTGCGACGTCAGGCCAAGGTAGTTGTTGGAGCCCGCCATGATAACACGGCGGCCTTCGAGCATAACGACCGGACCTTCGTTTTCTTCGACGGGGCGGAAGTAGGGATACAGGCCAAGAGCCTTGACATCATCGGCACGTGTGAATTCTACACACTTCTGAAACAGATCCACAGTCAGTTCTCCACGATAAAGAGTCGGTAAGGATTTGCACCCAGCGTGATCAACGCAGGTTTTCAACTTGAACGGGAAAACCAAGATTGCCACTCTTTACGAGAGTGATGGCAGCCTGAAGGTCATCCTTGCTCTTGCCAGTAACGCGCACTTTCTCATCCTGAATTTGTGCCGTCACCTTCAACTTGGCATCCTTGATGAGCGTTGTGATTTTTTTGGCTTCTTCTTTCGAAAGGCCGGACTTCATGGTTATCACCATTCGCACATTCTTGCCACCCATTTGTTCGGGCTTACCTTCTTCGAGAGCCTCTACGCTGATTGCCCGCTTGATCATCTTCTGGACAAGAATATCGCGGATTGCAGTCACGAAGTGTTCACCATCGGCCCTGATGGTAACGGTACGTTTCGTTCTGTCAAAGGTGATTTCCTGGTTCGAACCACGCAGATCGTAACGGTGTTCTGCTTCCTTTATGGTCTGGTTCACGGCATTGTCGGCCTCTTGTAGGTCGACATCACTGATGAAGTCAAAGGAGAATGTTTGTGCCATACGGTTCCTTTCGGCTACGAATCTACGGCATGCCGTGCTTTTTGTTGAGAGCCTGGTATGTTTCACATCACGAAGCATTGGTCAGTGGCACGTTTTTTGCACGAGCACGGCGGTTGATTCCCCCGCTTATTATGTCCCACGTGTGATGCCTACCTTCGTCCGTTTACCTTCGTTACGTGCCATTGGCAGCGACCTTCCTGCGGGGCTTGTGGTCTATCTTGTTGCCTTGCCGTTATGTCTCGGCATAGCGTTGGCCTCGGATGCTCCGTTGTTTTCTGGTGTGATTGCCGGCATTGTGGGTGGCATGGTGGTGACGCTTTTTTCGGGCTCGGAGTTGTCCGTCAGCGGGCCCGCTGCAGGCCTTGCCATCCTCGTGGCTTCATCGGTATCCGTGCTGGGGTCTTTCGAGACCCTTCTGCTGGCCGTGGTGCTTGCCGGCCTCATGCAGGTTGGCCTGGGTTTCCTGCGGGCAGGTGCCATAGGCGACTGGATACCGCATAGCGTGATCAAAGGTATGCTGGCGGCAATTGGCTTTGTGATCGTCATCAAGCAGCTACCACATGCCTTGGGCTTTGAAGCCAGTTTTACGGATGCCGAGGTATCGCTCGCTTTGCTGGGCTGGTTACGGACATTGATCCACCCTTTGGAGGCGTTTTCGGCATTCCATCCCGGTGCCATGGCCATTACGGCGCTGTCATTGGCCGTACTGATCGTCTGGGACCTGCCAGTGATGCGAAGGCAATCCTGGACGCGGCTTATCCCAGGCGCCCTTGTTGCCGTGGTTCTCTCCGCGCTCGTCAACCAGGTGTTTCAGGCCATTACGCCTGCCATGTATTTGTCCGCACGGAATGACCGTCTCGTCGAGTTACCCGATGTATCATCGTGGAGCTCGTTGGTGGCCCAGCTGCGATTTCCAGAGTGGAGTGCCATCCTACGGAGGGATGTCTGGATAACGGCACTAACGATGATGGCCATTGCCAGCGTCGAGTCGCTTCTGTCGATCGAGGCCGTGGACCGCATGGACCCTGAACGGCGGATCAGCGACCCCAATGCCGAGCTCCGTGCCCAAGGTATAGGGAATATTGTGAGCGGTCTTCTGGGTGGCTTGCCGATAACGAGTGTTATCGTACGCTCGTCGGCCAACGTCTATGGTGGCGGACGCACGCGGTTGGCGTCCATGGTCCACGGCCTACTGCTACTGCTCAGCATCGTGCTTATTCCAAGCTATCTGAATGCCATTCCTTTGGCATGTCTTGCCTCCATTCTCCTTGTTGTTGGATATCGCCTTTCGTCCATTACGATCATTCGATCCATGCTCCGCGAAGGGCCAGCCCAGTTGATTCCTTTTGCCGTTACGCTTTTTACCGTGGTGTTTACGGATATCATCACTGGTGTTGCCGCTGGAGTTGGATCCAGCCTGTTCTGGATCATTCGCGCCCATCATCGCGAAGGAATCACGGTAACGGAGCTGGATGATGAGCTCCGCATTCGTTTCAACAAGGACATTTCCTTCGTTCACAAATCGGAGTTGCGGCGTATCCTTCGTGCGCTCCCTGCTGGCCGCAACGTCGTCATCGACGGTACAGCAGCGGGATACATCGATCATGACGTGTACGAAACCCTAGCGGACTTCGACGAGACGGCGCGCCATGCCGGCATTGCCGTTACGTACACGAACGTGCATGGCAAACAAAAACACGAAGACTAGGCGTACGCACGGACGTTCCGTTCTGGAAGAACCGTGCAGAAATTGCGCCAGGCTGTAGGTTTGCCAACGGTGCCCAAGCACAACGTTTCCTTCTTCCGAAGCCACATCCACACCCTATGCTAACTCGATCAACCTTTGCATTCTTCCGCGACCTGGCCGACAACAATTCTCGGGAGTGGTTCGAAGCCAACAAGGCCCGCTACGAACGTGACGCTCGCAAGCCCATGCTGGCCTTGGTTGAGGCCCTCATTGAACGCATTCGCGTCTTTGAGCCTACCCTGCACCAGACGGCGAAAGAAGCGATGTTCAGAATCAATCGCGACATCCGATTTTCCAAGGACAAATCGCCGTACAAAACACAATTGGGCGCTGCCATCTGTGTTGCCGGCAAAAAGGCGATGGGCTATCCAGGGTTCTATATCGAAGTGGGCGCCAATGGCGTCTGGGTTGGTGGTGGATCCTACATGCCCAACAAGGAAGAGCTTGCAACAATCCGCGACGTCATTGCCGACCAAGGGGATGCACTGCAAGCAATCCTGGCCGACCCTGCCTTCGTAAAGGCCTTTGGCGACCTCCGTGGTGAGCGGAACAAGATCGTTCCGGCGGAGTACCGCGACGTTGTTACCACCTATCCGCTGATTGCCAACAAGCAGTTCTACTACATGGCCTCCGTTCCTGAAAACGTTGTTGTTGGTGCCAATGCCGTAGAAGCCATCATGGAGTACTATCTGGCCGCCCGACCCCTACAGATGTTCCTGCTGCAGGCCTTCGCATAGTTCCTTCCTTCATCGTCAGGGATATCACAACAACCATGACAATACCACAGCTCATGGCCGATGCCGTTCAGTCCTGGAACAATGCCCAGCGGTTGACGGAACTGGCCGACGAACTGGAGACGCGCTCTCGGCTCGATGAGGCCTTTCTCCTGGCAGATAGGGCCACGCAGCTTGACCCAGCAGTACATCCCTATGCCTGGCTAACACAGTCGTGGTGCGCCTTCCGTGATGCACGCACCAACCGTGACGATGAGGCAAAGGGCATCCTTCTGGCTGGATGGAAGGCCACCCGCCATCCCCTGCTTGGCCTGTGGATGATCGTCATGGAGGCGTCGGACGGTATTCCCTTGCCGCCACGGGAAGAGCTGGAGCTAGCGGTCGAAGGCGATGATCGCCTGTGCCTCCCCTCCCTGTACTCCTGGCATGGTGACGATGATCGTGCCATGCAATACCTAGTCGATACTGCACCCTTGGTGGCCCATTGCCGCGAACGGTATCCTCTGATGGCATGGATCGGTACGGCCATACATGCAGGAGTTCAAGGATCCCTGCCGCCGAATATCTCCATCGACGACGCGTTTGACGTCATCGAAGCCTTCGCCCTCGACAGAGCGGCCACCCGCCGCCATCGACCACAGTATGCCATGATGCGGAAGCACTATCAGGACGCTGCTGAACAGCTGGCAGACGTCCTGACGATAGTGACCGATGACGAGACGTTGATGTTCTGGAAGGGCCGATGCCACCATGAAGTTGGCCAGCACTCTCTGGCTGAACAGTGGTACTTCCGTGCCATCGGAGCGAAACCCTCCTATGTAGAGGCGCGACTAGCCCTTGCGCGCCTCCAGGAGGCTCAAGGACGGCAAACCGAGGCGATCAACACCCTTGCCGAACTTCTGCACGCCAACACGGGCTACGCCCTGGGGTTAATGCATGCCGCCGTGATGCTCGATCGTATGGGCGAACATGCAATGGCACGGCAATATGCCGGTCTTGCCGCCCCGAAGCTCTCTGGATGGATGGCGGAACGCGCACGCGCCAATGAAGCAATGGCTCGCCTTCTGGCATCGTTAACCACACCATAGCTCCTTGACGACTGCCGATCGTCTCAGAACAAGAACGGCTCCCCATGTGAAATGGGGAGCCGTCATCGTTAGCGTGGCAATCAACGTGCCTTAGAACCTGTATGTAGCTGCCAGCGAGGCCTGACGGCGTAGGATGGTGCCACCAAAAATCTGATAGTGGGCATGATCCAAAACGTTGAAGACATTGACGCCGATGCGAAGGTCGTGCGTGACAAAATAGCCTGCGGAGAGATTCACCACCGCATACGCTGGTACTGTTCCTTCGAAGGCACCAGCCAGCCACTTGAATCGGTCCGTCCAGCGCACCGTCACCGATGCGTCATAGAGATTGGGTGCCGTGTAGTCCAACGTCAGGTTGGCTCTGTGGCGCGACGTATTCGGCACAATGCGCTGGGCCGACGCTTCATTCGAAACAACGTTGAAGTCGAAGTAGGCATAGTTGCCAATGATGCTCAACTCGGGCGTAAGCACGTAGGTTGCCGACACTTCGAGACCATATTCATCAATGGCAGCCACGTTCCTGGGGGCGATGACGTTCGTCGGACGTCCCTCATACACGCTCAAACGGCTGTACTGAGCGCCGAGCGTGGCAGCCAGCACGCTGTCGGCAAAGCGGTTGACGTCTGCATTGCCAAGGTTGACGCGATAACCAGGATAGATGTCCTGCGTGATTCCCGGTAGCGGTGCCGAAATGAAGTCCGTTCGACGGTTGTAGTACACATCGGCGGTAACCAGTAACCGGTCCGTAACGGATCCACGATAGCCGAGCTCCAAGCTGAGGGCTTTTTCTGGCTCGAGTTCCGGATTGCCAAGGTTGAACTGACTCACCACGCCTGTGTTCAGGGTGTCAACGTCCGCACCAAAGCGCGAGCGCAAGGCACTGTTGACGATCGAGTCCGTACGAGCAAAATTGACGGGAGCACCGGCAGGCGATCTGCGATACAGTTCCGTATAACTGGGACGCAGGAATGAGCGATTCAGCGTTACCCGAAAGGACTGGCCGGCAACGGGGGTAACAACAAGGCCCAACTTGGGCGAGAACTGCGTTGGGAACAACCGTGAACCGTCTACCCGGGCTGCACCGATCAAGCTGACGATTTCCGATGCTTTCCACTCCAGCTGTCCATAGGCTCCAAAGAAATTCGCCGAAACGCGCTCCGGTGATATCAGTGTCATATCGGGCTGGAATACGCCATTGATCGATGTTGGTGACGATACGTCCTGATGGTCGAATTGTGCACCCACGATGTAACGGATGGATCCGTCAAGCAGCGTGTTGTTATACTGGGCATCCAGCCCGGCTACGTCCGAGTTCTCCAAGGATCGAGCATTGGCATTGTAGACCAATTGCGGAAGCTCGTCCGGCGTGGTACGCCGCTGCCATAGGCCTTGAATGGTGAATCGCTCGCTTTGGTAGGCAGCACGCACGAACGGCTTCTCAACACGTTGCACAAGCAGTCGCCCGGTCTGGTTGACGTACATCTCGTTACCACTCGCAGTGTATCCACCTTCCAGAATAACAGCGCTGTTGTCCAACAGGTCATAGTCGAACCGAAGCGTTGTGGCAACCTGATAGGGCCGCCGCGTCTTGTCCGTTATCGTCCGCGAGGGAATGTCAAAAGCACGTGCAGCCGTCAGGGCGGGTTGTAGATCGGGATATTCGGCACCTACGCTGGCTTGGCGGGACACAAGGCCGTAGTTCAGCTGCGTCGATGCCCCCATGGTGAACTTGTACGAGAGGTTGCCTAACTCACCGGCGTGCCGAACATTGGCACGGTAGGTCTCCCATTCTCCAACACCAAGTGTCAGTTGTGTTCCTAATACTTCGCGCGGCGCTGCCGTGCGGATGTTGATGACGCCGTTGTAGGCGTTTTGACCGTAGAGGGCCGATCCTGGACCACGAACGACTTCGATGCTTGAAACGTCATCCATGATACCCGACAGCGAATTCCATTCATTCAAATTGATCAGCGGCGTGGACGGATCCCGCCCGTCTATCAACACCAGTGTTCGCCGGGTAATCGAGTTGTTGAATCCCCGCGTATTGATGTTGAAGTCATTCGCCCCAGACTGCACAACGTCCACTCCAGGGAGATTCTCCATCGTCCTGGCCACTTGACCCGTAGGTGCAGCCCGTTGTATTTGGTCACTGGTAACGACACTGATTGCCGCCGGTGCGTCCGTGATTTTTTGCGGAGACCGAGCGGCGGAGTAGACGATGATTTCGCGATCCTTTGTTTGCTGCATGTCGATGAACAAGGACCCTTCCACGTCATCGGCCACCGTGACGTTTCTCGTTACGGTATTCCACCCCGGTGTGGAGAACTGTACGGCATAGTTCCCAATAGGAATGTCTCGGAAAATGTAAGCCCCGTTTGCGTCCGTTTGCGTGAGCTTGTTCAGCTGCAGAATGCGAACACGTACGCCATCGATCGGTTTGCCTGTGGCTGCATCTTTCACTGTACCGCCTATCGTTCCGGCAGCTGCAACCGTTGCTGCCAGTACCAGCATCATCAACACGTATGGTACAACCATGGAGAAGCATCTTCGAAGGTGAATAAAGAAGACCGACCAGTCGGTCGGCATGCAAACATACACCTTTTTGTGATTTCAAGAAACATTGAAACATCGAAAAGGGGCCTTGTCACATGTCAACGTCGACACCGAAGACGGGGATAATGCCCCACATGGTATCGAAGTCAATGCGGCCGAGAGAGGCATTGTATACCTCGGCACGGACGTTCCGGCGATTGGTAACGTTCACCACCATGAGGAATGTGGTAAGGGTGGTGGTGCCCAGGAACCATCGTTTGTCCACGCGCGCGCTTGCTGAGAAGTAGGCTGGAAGGGTACCTGTATTTGTTGCTTCATCGAGCCGTATCGTGCGCCCAGCCCGAATGGAGGCTTGGAGATCAACCGGAGTGGTGGCCTGGCCCCCTGCCAGGACAGCACGGACGGAGAACATCCAGCTTTCGGATGGGGCGTAGCCGATAAGCCCGGTTGCTACGGCGCGAACATCGAAGGTTCGGCGCCGGGATTGGCCTTGGGCGATGTCGGAATAACGTGATGACGTGACTGCGCCGCCCAACAGCCCAGTCCAACGGTCTGCCAATCGCTTTTGTATCGAAAGCTCGGCACCTACGGCGGTGGCCCTTCCGGACGATTCAAGTTGGCCCAAGGACGGGAACGACGTTCGATCGCCCTGCACCGCATCAAGGATAAATGCATGGGGTGAGTCCGTGCTCATCGGAAAACGTTCATAGGTCTTGCGATAGCCTTCCAACGTAACCCGTACGTCCGACGTCGGCAGCCACGTAATGGAAGCGATCGCATGGAAGGCATATGGCGAGAGCAGAGTGACGCCACTCTGCTGACCACGAAGAAAAGGCGGTAGCTCCTGCTGATAGGTGCCCACGGCAACGGTAGCCCACAGGTTGTCAAGAGCCGTGTAGGTTAGACTGAGGCGAGGGTCCAGGACGGTTTGGTTCAGCGCTCCGATATGCGTTAGACGCAGACCACCTACGATCGAAAGCAAACCAAGGCGGTGCCGCAGCGAGGCAAAGAGTGATGTTGTGAGGTTCTGGAGCGGTTGGATGGTCAGGCCTGCGGGATCCACGGCGCTGGTAGACCTGTGACGGACCTCCAGACCGGCATCAAGGGTTGTGGCATCGCTGGCCAACCATGTTGTTACGGATCGTAGGTTGGTGACGTCGTCCGTGGTGCGGGCATCCTCGGTGACGGAGTCGTTCTCCACGGCCTTGAAGCTCGATGATGTGCGTATGGTGGCATGCCCTATGGTGGTATTGGTAACCACCGTTGTGTTCCATAGTGCGTTCCACGTCAAACCATAGGTCCCTACCGAATAGCGCTCGTCACCATAGGTACGCTCTTGATCTTCGATGGCGAAACTTCGTGTCCGGGAATAGGAGCTAAGGCCTTGAATCCCTATTGCCGAGAGTTTGTGGGTGGAGTCGATATCGAGGACAAGTTTGCCCTGGACGTCACCAAAGTTGGGTGCCTTACCTACATCGAGGAGTGCTACGATGGCATCCAACCAACTATGGCGGGCGCTGAGCATAAACGATCCACCTTGGCCTATGGGCCCCTCTAGGCTAGCGCCGAGCCCTGTCATGGTAAGATCAGCCTGGGCCCTGAGTCCTTGGCGGCTTCCCTCCCGCAGACGAATGTCTACCATGCCGGATGCCCTATCACCAAATGTCGCATCGAATCCGCCGGCCATCAGGGTAAGATTACTCACGAAGTCCAGGTTCAGGATACTGACATTTCCTCCCGAGGCTCCTTGCTGTGGAAAGTGGTTGATATTGGGCGTAAATACTCCGTCGATATAAAAGCCTGTCTCGGCAGGTGCTCCCCCGCGTACGATAAGGTCATTGCTTTGATCTTCCGTTTGGACGGCAGAGACGGTGTTTGTGAGGATTCGAGAGACGTCGCCAACGCCAGAGGGCATCCTGCGTACCTCTTCGGCGTTGAGATCAAAGCGCGACACACCGGCAGCGGCGCCGCGATCGAACGCCGATGCCTGGACTACAATTTCCGTGGATTGTTTGGCACTGGACGTCAGGGAAACGTCTACCACGGCCTTGCGATGTGCCAGCACAACGGTTTCCGTTTCCAGCTTGGCCAAGTAGCCAATGAGTGAACAGGAAATCGTGTAGCGGCCCGGGGGCACCAACGCTATGTCGAAGGATCCGTCGCGTTTGGTGATGGCACCAAGGGACGTGCCCACGATGCGGATGGTAGCACCAGCAAGGGGAAACCCCGTTTCGGCATCGCGCACCGTACCGCCCACTGAACCCACTTCGGCGCATGGGGCAACGAGTGGACCCATCATGAGAAGGATGGCAATCAGGAGACGTATCTTCATGGAACATGCAACCTACGGCGCAGCGTCCTGATGAGAGGCCTGCACTATCTTGCATCATGCTCCAACCTCTTCGCACCGTGCTTGCAAGCCCGTTTCCACGAACGGAAGGCCACAAGAAGCGCCTCACGATGGCCTTGGGCACGGCCACGTTCGTCACCCTGTTCCTTGGCGTCTTTCGCCCCTTCGGTCTTCATAGCTTGGAACTGGTTCCAACAACAATTCCCTCGCATCTTATCCTTATTGGGTACGGAGTGATCACGGGACTATGCATGATTCTTGTTGGTGTATGTGTTCCTTCCCTGATTCCCAAACCCTATGCCGAGCGATCGTGGACGGCAGGCAAGGAGATTGTTGAACTCGTCATCACGATTGCCACAATCGGCCTCGGGAACACGGTCTTCACCGCCGTCGTATTTGCCATCGACATGTCGCCATGGCTGTTCCTTGCCTTCCAGGTCATGACGGCGGCCGTAGGAGTGTTTCCCGCAACCATCCTGGTCTTGCTGCAGCTGGTGCGCTACAGGAACGTCTTTGTTGCCGGTGCCCGTACCATCGAGGATAGCATGCACGCGCCACCAGAACACAACGCACGGCCTATGGTGAACATCAGTGACGATGAAGGGCGCACCGCACTCTCCATCAATGCTGACGAGGTACTCTTGCTTACCTCGGCAGACAACTACGTTGAGTGTACCATTCATGACGCCCAGGGCCTGCGCACCGTTCTCATTCGCACGTCCTTGCGTGCTCTTGAAGAGGCTGGAAATCTACCCCTTTGCTTCTGGCGCTGCCACCGATCGCATATCGTCAATCTGGACCGTGTGGATCATGTCTCGGGCACCGCACAGGGATATCGCCTTTCCGTTGGGCCCTTGAGGGATGTTGCCGTTTCCCGCAGCCGCAGCACCGAATTACGGTTGGTACTCCCAACGCGTAGCCGCATTCCCAGTGCTGCCGAACGTAGTTCTGTCTAGGCTTTTGCTACCCTTCTCCGTATGGCGTGGGTGATAATGGCGGTTCCGATTACGGACGGCCCTATCCAACCGACGATGGGCCAAGGCACGACGCCATTCACAACGATAAAAGCCGTCCAAGACGCTATCAACGCCCCACCCATCAACCCTATATGCCGTGCCAGCACCGTCGCTCTGGGAAGGGGGCCTTGCCGCCGTTGCAGCGCCACACGGAGTTCCGTGACTGCCATTATCAGGATGGCTGTTGCAAAGACAACGGGTATCACGACTGCCGTCCCCGCCATGGCCATGCCGTACAACGCTAGGCTTACTCCCACCAAAATGATGGCCAGGGCAACGTCCACGTAAACGCGGGACGTTCGATGCTTCATTATGCGCCTGCCACTCCAGGCCATGGCAGCCGAAAAGATGCCCATATTCATCAGGAAGGAGTTGGGACGAAGAATGGCCATGGTGATGCCCGAAAGGCCTACCGCAAGCATGGCCCACACGAATACATTGCCCAACCGCCGGTGCAAGGGCGTGCCCTTCGGCAACATGGTAATGGCAGTACCCACTGCCAACGCTACAGTGCCCGCCAGGGCATGGGAAACAACAAGGACAAGATCTGGAACGGTCATGGAATACCTCGGAGAATCAAGATGCCGCGAACGTAGCGATTCTATCCAGCAAGGGCCAGCGGAATGGGGTAAGTGGCAATACAGTCATCGGGTTGGGACTGTTTGGTGGCTCTTTGGGACTGTTTGGCGTGGGCCCCGGACGTACCGTTTTGGGGAACCACAACTACGACTGAGGCTTGCTCTTGCCCCGTTCGGCAATCCAGGCTGCAACTCCCCGGCAGATTGTCCGTTTGTTGCGCCCGCTCATGAGAACACTCATCCTGATAACCTTGTTCTCCGTCCTTGCTGGCCGCGCTGCTGGCCAGGAAGTACAACAAACCCGCACGGCCCTGTCGGTGATACCGTTTCTGTCCTATACGCCAGAGACGCGCATCATGGGTGGCATAGGTGGCTTCTACACGGTTCGTCCTGATAGTGGTTCCGACAAACGTCCCAGCAGTATTGCCATGGCTGCCGAATACACACAAGAGGGCCAAGCAGGGGCAGGCATGTATCCCGAAATGTATGCTGCCGAGGATCGCATTCGAGTAACTGGACTTCTCGAATACTACATCAATCCCTACGGCTTTTTTGGCATTGGCAATGCCAACACCGAAAGTGCGCGGGAGATCTATACTCCCGAGGGCTTTCGCGTTCACGGCACAGTCATACATGCCATCACTGGCGAACGCGTGGGACGAGGGCTGGCGCTGGGCCTTCGTGCCGAACTGCGCTATGATGACATTCAGTCGATTGCCCCACGGGCAGATGGTGGCACGCCTGTCCTGGGCCAACGAACGTTGGCTGGTTCACATGGTGGGTGGTACAATGGTTTGGGTATTGTTGCCCTCTACGATACGCGCAATAGCCTCTTCGCTCCAACGGATGGTGAACTCGTCGAGGCAAGTGTTGTACACTATGGCAAGACCCTTGGCAGCGTGACCCATGCCACGACGACGATCATTGATGGCCGCCTGTACAGGCCACTAGCAGATGGACTTACGTATGCTGCACATGTCCAGATATGGAATGCTGGTGGTTCGCCCATCTTCACGCAGATCCCCCATATCGGTGGCGCTTCAAGCGTCCGCGGCGTCTATGACGGCCGATATCGCGACCAAACATCCATAGCCATTCAGCAGGAACTACGCTTTCCCTTGTTTTGGCGCTTCAGCGGGGCTGCCTTCGTGGACGCCGGCCAGGTGATGCCTGCCTGGCAGCAGATGCGCATGGGGGCATTTCACTACGGCATCGGAGGCGGTGTGCGCTTTCGGATTTTCAACGATGATGATGCCGCCCTTCGTGTGGACGTTGGCGTGCATCGAGGAGTAGCACAGCTGTACGTCGGCTTCAACGAAGCATTCTAACCCTTCCCCTGCTCCTCTCCTGGGTCCAGTCGATAGCCGTATCCCACCAACGTCGTCAACATGGGTAGGCCACTGAACTTCTTGCGGATTTGTGCGATGTGCACACGAAGGGTATGTGGATCGGTACGAGCCTGAGGGCCCCATACGGCCGACGATATCATGGCATACGATACCGCCTTGCCGACATGCATCATGAACGTGCGAAGGATTGCAAACTCCGTAGAGGTAACGTGAATCGGAATCTCGCGGTCGAATACCTTGTGGCCAATCACGTCCATACGAAGGGTACCACAGTGTAGGACGGTATGCTCACGACCAATGGTTCGCCGCCGCGTGACGGCCTCCACACGGGCCAACAATTCTGGCATGCTGAAGGGCTTGGACACGAAGTCATCCGCACCGCCCCGAAGCAGCCGCACACGGAGTTCTTCACTGTCGGTTGCCGTAAGCACGATGATGGGTACGTCGGACCATGCGCGCAGCTCTTCCAGTACGCTTGCACCCGATCCATCCGGTAGCCCAAGGTCCAAGAGAATGCAGTCCGGGCGCGCCATCACACTCTCTGCCAAACCAGTCCGCACACCGTCGGCCTGAACCACCGTATGCCCCGAGGCTTCAAAGGCAATACGAATCATCCGCCGAAGAGCGGGCTCGTCGTCAACAATCAGGATCGTCATCGTTGCTAGCCATTACGGGTATTCGGATAATCACGAGAGCACCGCCAGATGGGGCATTCCTGAGGGTTAGCATGCCATCGTGTGCATGAACAAAGCTGGTGGACAATACGAGACCCAAGCCAAGGCCCACAACATCCTGATCCGTGTGAAACGGTTGTACGGCATGCTCCACCATCGCTGCCGGAAACCCGGGACCGTCGTCGGCAACAGTTATTGTCAGCGTCATTTGGTCTTGGTGGGCCGTGATGGTGACGTTTGATCGTGCATGCCTTGCGGCGTTGGCCAGCACGTTCGTGAGCACGCGCAAGAGCAGCTCCGCATCCACACTGGCATACAGCTCATCCGGCGCTTCTATGGCTATTGTGACGTTCGGACTGTTGCGACCATGCGTTCTCCGGATGGCATCGTTAAGCAACCCACGGATGTTATGGATGGCACGGCGGACGCACAGAATGCCCTCGCGAATTCTGGAGACGTCAAGTAGGTCGCCAACGATGGTGTTTAGGTCCTGGGTAGCTACTTCAATGTCCGCCAGCAATTCTTCCCGGTCTGCAGCACTCACGCGGAACCCTCGGATCGTAGATGTGGCCCCCAGGATGCGTGCCAGTGGGGTCCGCAGCTCGTGACTCACAGCATTCAGCAGGCCCGTTGAGGTATCGGCAAGCCGCCGAGCCAGGTCTGCTTCGTGGCGCATGCGATCCAGATCCAGCCTATGCATGGCGGCCGCAAGTGTGGCTGCGATGCGCTGAAGAAATTCGGCCTCGTCGTCGCCAATCCGTGGTTGATCATCACGCCGTACGAGAAGTGCCGCTCTCGTTACCCCAGCATAGGCGGCGGGATAGCAGGTAGCCGTACTAGCAGCCAAGGTGAAGGTGCCGCGGCCGGCCACGCTTCCAGAACGTAGTACCCAGGCTGCCAGCTCAAGCTCGGCGATATCGGGTCTCCAGCGATTGCCTTCAGGTACGTCCGGATCGCCCATTGCACCCTTGCAGACTACTGCGATCGTGGCGTGCAGCGCCTCGGCCACAAATGGAACGGTTAGGGAAATCAAGTCCGCTTGCGTTGTTGCCGATGACGCCAGCGACGCGTAGTGATACATTGATTCGGCCTGTCGTTCACGGTGTTGCAGGTGCCTCATTCGCGCCCTGTGCTGGGCCGTTTTTACGGATGCTATTCCGCTACCGACAAAAAAGGCCACAAACAAAAGGAGGTCTTCCAGGGCCGTGATGGAGAGTGAGAACCGTGGAGGAATGAACAGGAGATTCCAAACGAGTGCCGATGCGATGGCGCTGGTGAGCGCTGCCCTTCGTGAAACATACCAAGAGGCCACGAGTGATTGGAGCAGGAGGATGCCTCCGGCACCTCGATATCCGACATGATCTTCGGCAACCAAGAGCAGGGTTGTAGTGATCAAGAGCACGCTGCTGATCAGGATCCAGTCCCGAACCGTGGCTGGCTCCTTGCGCCCGTCATTGGGTTGTGGTCCCTTGGTGGGAGGGTTCGTTCTCAGCACGATGATCGAGGCATGAAGGTCCGCAGCCACAAGGCCAGTAAGGATGGACGGTACGGCAGTCGTGGAGCGTCCAATGACAATATCGGTTGCGCTAAAGCGCTGTGCGGCGTCGATGATTCCCTGAAGCACAGAATGCGCATTGACGGTAGCAAACGTCCCCGAGAGATGCCGCACCATATGGGCATCATTGAGAATGGCCTGTTCGTCGCCTTCTGTCCACCCAGTCTCCGGGCGTACGGCTATTGCCATCCACTCTCCGTGGCGTTCAGCCGCCAGGGTTCGCGCCTCGGTGATAAGCCTCTTGGTTGTTGCTCCAGGCCGGATGGCAACCAATATCCGAGGCTTCCGCCGCCAACGGCCCGCTCTCATCATGGCAACATCGGCATCCACTCTGTCCGCAACAACGCGAAGCGCACGCTCTCGAAGAACACGAAGGTTGTCCAACGTAAAGAATCCTTCGGCGGCAACCTTGCCGCGTTCCTTGCCGTAGATGTCGCCGTCAAGGAGCCGTTGCCGTAGCCGTTCTGGGGACACATCGATCAGCTCTACGGTCGTAGCCTTGTCCAGAAGTGCATCCGGTACACGCTCGGATACCGTGATCCGTGTGGCTGCTTCGACTGCATCGGCCACACTTTCAAAATGCTGCACATTCACCGTAGCCCACACATCGAAGCCATCTCGAAGAAGGTCCTCGACATCTTGCCACCGACGCTCATGGCGCATGCCTGGTGCGTTGCGATGCGCCAGTTCATCGACGAGGATAATCTCCGCACCCGTTGCCCGAACCGCATCTTCATCAATCTCGTGCACCTCGTGATTGCCAACCGCTATTGTCGTTGGAGATACGGTCGGTATGCCCTGGGAACGAGCCATCGTATAGGGTCGGCTGTGGGTTTCAAGAACGGCTGCTACAACCGATCTTCCAGAAGCAATCGCACGATGTGCTTCCTCCAGCATGGCGCACGTTTTGCCCACACCTGCCGACATTCCAACAAACAATCGCAATTGACCTGTCGATCCCACTCTGCTGTGCCCAGTTAATGTGCTTGCTTGGCGTTCATGGACTGCTTATAGCGAGCATTCAAGGCATCCAGCAAATGGTTCAACGCCGATACGTTGACGGCGGAGTCACCAACAGCCTTGAACGGCGACGTCTCGGTACAAGCAAGGATGAGCGAGTCAATGTGGTCTCTTGCTTCTTCCGGCCATCCTCGCACCTGCAAAATTCGCATTATCTGCTGGCGCGCAGCCTTGGGGCTGATATGTGGGTCCAACCCTGATGCCGATGCTGTAATCATGTCTTCCGCAACGTCTGCCTGCGTGACTGCATCCAGGACGGCCCGCCGTGAGCAACGCTGCTTCAGACTGTCTCGAAAAGCCGCCGACGTCACAGCAACGTTCGAAGCATAGGATGGCGATGTACCATAACCGCAGGCCGAAGGCCTACCGTGAACATACGATGCAGACGTCCATTGAATCCCTACGTGATGGCTACCCTTGATGCCATTGGCATGCGTAACTGGGCTGCCATTGGCACTCCAGGGAAATACCGTCTGCCCAATCACCAGGACGATACATGGATATACAATGCCCGTCAGCAACGTAGCGCCAACAAACAACCGAAATGCTGGCAAGAATATGTGATCCATAACAGTAAATCTGGTTGTAAACAGGGTTAGAAAGATACCGCTAGTGCCGAACAAACGAGCAGGTCCGCAGTCTTATTCCCATCGCGGGAAGGGAAAACAGGGTTGTTGGCCGAGAAGGCGCGGGCTTCGGTACGCCACTGTACATTCTCGGCGATGGCTACATCAAGGTTTATGCTTCCGCTTGCCGTCTGAAAGCCATCGGCAACGTTTGTGACAAAAAGAACGCCGTCACGATCGGAGGCATATTCGATGCGATAGCCCATGCTGCACGTATTGCTGATGGTATGCCGCACCTGTAGCCCCCCATAGAGCATGGTAGCTCGTTCAACGGTTGGCAGACGTTGTATGGTGGCGTCAAAAAGGAATGCCATAACGAGAGACTCCGACACGGCAGCTTGGAGCGTCAGGTTGCTGTGAAGCCGTATGGCCGTGGGAAGTCCCCGTGGCGCCTCGTTACCACCGTAGGTGTTCCACTGCAAGGAAACACCGTCGGAGATAGGTATGGACAGAAGCGTTCCGATGGCTGGATCGTCGTTGACGTCTACAATCTGTTGCCAACCTTGCAACACCAGGATACCAAACTGAAGCCCTCCCGTCGTTGTGTGCGACACCTTCACGCCGGCTTCGTAGTAAGGCGTGAAGTCGGCAATCAGTGATCGCGTCAGCGTTACGTTGGCCGACGGACGCGCGGATTCGAATCCGATATGCGACGGCATGATGCCCGCGTCGATCCATGTGTTGTTACCAATATGGACGCCAACGGTAGCTTCTCCAATCCAACGCCATGCTGCATCGGCATTCACGTAGTTTACCTGTGGGAAGGTACCTTCTTGTAGAGCCACACGGCCGCGTTTGGTCGAGTCAGCATAGCGTAAGCCAACCGTCACCAGGTTCACGGCCATTGTGTTGGTGCGCCATGGCTGAGTGGACCACGCGCGTTGACCGTCCGCAGGGCGCGTTGTAGAGGCTACAGCCCAGAAATCTGCGTAGCCATCAACCGAATACTGAGCGTATGCCGGAACGGTGCAGAGCACTATTGCCACCCAGGCAACACAGCCGAGGGATATGCTTTTCATAACAGCACCTGAAGAATCATGTCAATCAAGGTTATGGAGGGGAAGGGGGCCACGATTCCACCGAGGCCATAAACGAGGAGGTTCCTTCGGAGTGTCCTTTCAGGCGATCCCGAAATCTCGCGATTTCCTGCCATAGCAAGGGGAACCAACAAGCCAATTGCGAGGGCGTTGAAGATTACAGCTGCAAGAATGGCGTTTTCCGGCGAGGAAAGCCCAAGAACATTCAGTTGCGCCGTCCGTTCCGGCGGAAGTAGTGTGGGCCACATGCCAACGAACATCGCTGGCAGGATGGCCACGTACTTGGAAACGTCGTTCGCAATACTGAAGGTGGTGAGCGCACCCCGTGTGCGCAGGAGCTGCTTGCCAACGTCGACGACGTCGAGGATCTTCGTGGGGTCATTGTCCAGGTCGATCATACTTGCGGCTTCACGGGCTGCCTGTGTGCCGGACACCATGGCGATGCCTACATCGGCTTGGGCAAGGGCCGGAGCGTCATTCGTCCCATCGCCGATCATGGCTACCAGTCGGCCTTCCCGTTGTTCGGCCACGATGCGCGCCAGTTTGTCATCGGGAGTGGCTTCGGCCATGCTGTCATCCACACCTGCTTGGGCTGCAATAGCGGCTGCCGTCAGTGGATTGTCGCCCGTTATCATGATACTTCTGATGCCGTGTGACCGTAGCTTCTGGAGACGTTCACGGATTCCAGGCTTCACGGTGTCGCGGAGGTCTACCAGGCCAAGGATGACGCTTTGGCGTGATACGAGAAGCGGTGTTGCTCCTTGCCGTGCAATGTCGCGGGCGCAGGCAAGCAGGGTCTCGTCCACCGTATAACCCGCCGCTCTGCTCGCGGCCACGATGGCATCCACGGCCCCTTTTCGATAGGAAACCGTGCCCTCGGATGTGTTGACGTCCGTGCCAGAGATCCTGCTGTGAGCACTGAACGGGATGGGCGTTGCTGCTGTGGGTACGATGGATGGCCATGAGGGCTCGGGAACGAGGTCGCGGATGCTGTCGGCTTCTGGAGTGTCGTCATGCACGGAAGCCATGATGACGGCCTTTTCCAGTGTAGCATAGTCGACGCCGTGGGCGGGAATCAGGGACGCAGCACGACGATTGCCATAGGTGATGGTGCCGGTTTTATCCAGGAGAAGGACGTCTACATCACCAGCAGCTTCTATGGCACGACCACTCAACGCAACCACGTTGCGTGCTATCAGGCGATCCATGCCAGCAATGCCAATTGCGGGCAGAAGGCCGCCAATGGTTGTTGGAATCAAACAGACAAACAGCGCAACGAGTCCGACAATGCCTGTTGTGGCGGACGCCGGTACACCAGCATAGGACATGAGGATGGGCATGGCAGCCACGACGACGAGGAATACGCTCGATAACGAAAGAAGCACGATCTGCAACGCGCGCTCGTTTGGCGTTGGTTGCCGATGGGCTTGTTCGATGAGCTTGATAAGACGATCGACAAAGCCAGAACCGATGGCAGCTACCACCCGTACGTCGATGCTATCACTCCGTACGGTTGTTCCTCCTGTTACGGCACTGCGATCGCCACCAGCAGCCCTAAGTACAGGTGCGGACTCTCCAGTAATTGCCGATTCGTCAACCATGGCCATGCCGAGAATCACCTCACCATCGACAGGAATAACGCTGCCAGCATCACACCGAATGACGTCCCCTTGAACCAGTGTTGTTGCCTCGACGTGTTCAGCTATCCCGTTCACGATGCGCACGGCCTGCACGTTTTGTTGGCCTCCCCGGAGCGCTGATGCCCTTGCTTTTCCTCGCCCTTCCGCTAGACTTTCCGCCGTCGTTGAACTCCATACGGTAAACCACAGCCAGAATGAAACATGTGCAGCAAATGCAAAGGGCTGTCCGCTAGTGGCGTGAACAACCGCCGTCACCGAGGTAAGGACCGCACCCAGTGCAACGGATGCCATTATCGGATTTTTCATGAGCACGGATGGCGCCATGCGGCGCAGCCCTTCGATGGCGGCCGTGCGCAGGGCCTGAGATGTGATCACGGCCTGGTGTTGCGCTGTTTTCATTGGTGCACCACTTGGAGAAGGTAGTCCGCTCCCGGACCAAGAACGAACATTGGGGCTGCGGTAAGGACGCCGACCAGAACGATCGTGCCGATCAGGAGTGTGACGAAAAGTGGGCCTTCCGTAGAAAGCTGAACGGACCTCTGCTGGTGTGATGCGGCTTTCGCTGCACGCCCTGCGAACATCATCACGGGAACGATGACGCCGAACCTACCCAAAAGCATGCCGGCCGTCGTGATGGACGTCCATTCTGGCCCTCCTGCAGCTAGACCTGCAAACGCGGAACCGTTGTTTCCAACGGCGCTCAGTACGGCGTAGATGATCTCCGACAACGCATGCGGACCTGTCGTACTTACTGCCGCTGATGCACCCGGTACCATGATGGCCAGACAGACCAGAAGGATGATGATGAAGGTAGGAAGAAGCAAGGCGACAACAACCGGCCACATGACGTTGGCCGTCAGCTTCACACCTTGATATTCAGGTGTGCGGCCGATCATGAGCCCGCACAGGAATACGGTAAGGACCACATACATCACCATGCCGTACATCCCTGAACCAATCCCACCAAAGATGACTTCACCCGTCGCCATGTTTGCCATGGCAACGGCACCAGCAAGCGGTGTAAGACTGGAATGCATGGCATTAACTGAACCATTGGACGCCGACGTTGTAGCTGCCGCCCATATGATGGACGATGCAGTTCCGATGCGGACGTCCTTCCCCTCCATGCTGCCGAACTGCCCTTCGCCTGCAGCCATCACAACCGCCCCTGCAACAAACATCACGGACATTGCGGCGGCGATGGCTGCACCATGGCGGGGTTTCTTCAGCGCCATCCCAAAGGCGATGACGCAGGCAGCGGGCAAAGCAAGCAAGGCCCATTGCTGAAGTGCATTCGTTACCCATGTTGGATTTTCCAGCGGATGCGAACTATTGACGTTGTAGAATCCGCCACCATTCGAGCCCAGTTGTTTGATGGCAACCTGGCTGGCAACGGGGCCAAGGGGAACGTTTTGGGCTTGTGGGGATGCATCGTGGAACATCCAGGCGTCGATGGTTTGGGGAATGCCTTGGGCAACAAACACGCAGGCCAGTACAAGACTGGCGGGCAGAAGAAGAAACACGATACTTCGCCGCACATCATCCCAAAGGTTGCCACAGTGCGTCCATGCCATCAGCGAGCGTGTAAGTGCCGCAAACACGGCAAGGCCACAGGCAGCACTCAGGAAGTTCTGTACTCCCAGGCCCAGGGCCTGCGTTGCGGGGTGGAGGGTGACCTCCCCCGCATACCATTGCCAGTTCGTATTTGTCACAAAACTCGCCGCGATGTTCAGTGCCCCATGCCATGGAATGGCGGGCAGACCACGTGCCCAGAGCGGCTGTAAGAGCAGCATGAAGAACAGCGCAAGCAAACCAATCAGATTGAAGGCCAGCACTCCGCCAAGGTATTGCCTCCACGAATGCCCTCCTGAGTCTCTTTTACCCACGAGAAGCGTTGACAGCCATGCATCAAGGCGGAACAACAACCCCCTCTCAGGGAAGGCAAACAGTATCGTATGAAGCCACCATCCCAACGGTATGGCAGCAATCAATACGCTGGCAAGAAAGAACGTAATGGACGCTATGTCTGTCATGAAGCCTCGCAGTGGAATATCAACACTGCGAAACTCCACCAACGAGTATCAAGATGCCGTCAAAGATTGCTATGCCATATCAAGATGGCGTCAAGACTGCTGCTATCGCATCTCCATCGCCGTACGGAAACGGCCAAACTCCAAAAGCTCGACGGAGAAGTCCGCCGTTTTGCCAGATATCAATCCCGTCAGCGGTACGGCTGCATTGTACAGTCCTTGCATCATGTGCAACCTACCGTTAAGCTTCACTTCCGTGGACATCATCGTGGTGCCCTTGAAGACGCCGCCTACGACCGTAGTCTGGGGCCCAACACCGCCAGGATATCGCTGTCCAAGAACAATAAGCGTTCCTGGTGCATGGCAAATCTCCGGCAACTCGCGGTCATTGACGAGAAAGGTGTCCCGTTGGTCGACGTGCTCGGACATCATATGCCGATGTACACGCCATGATCGGTCATTGGCACGCCCAAGTATTTCGTACGTGCTGATCGTCAGTGTACCACCATGCCGAATGCCATACACAACATACTGGCCCACTTCAATCGGCGTTGGTCGCGCAAAATCATTGGCGGGATACGTTACCCCGCTTGTACGTGCATATACTTGTGCCAGCTGCTGAGACCGAACTGTTTCCCTCGGGCCGCCGCACGCAGCCAACACCAGCATACCCATCACGAATCCTGAGATGAGGTGGCCCATGTTCCACCCTTTCAGCTATTTGTTGAGGTCTGTGGAGGGAACAAATATACGTACGTAAATGTACGCTGGCAATGCCAAGGGCTATCTCAGTGATGGAGCAGGATACGTTGGGATGACGATGTCGATGTTATGACGGTAACCACGAGGACGGCTGGACGACTGTGGTCCAGGATGTGCTGGTACGTTCCAGCGGGCATGGCCGCCTGCTGAACCGTTCTGCCCAAGATGTCGGAAACAACAATGGTGGCCTCGCTCGGAGACGTTATCGTCACCACGCCGGCGCTTGCGTCATGGACGACGTCGATGGTTCCGTCCAGTGCTGTGGGCACACTGGTTGTAGCGTCATGGTTGGCACGCAGTGTGATCGAATACGGTGCTGCACAGGTATCGACGTCGAAGGAGAGACGTCCCACGACATCCCCTTGGCCCACAACCCTATCGGGATGAAACGTAATGGCGAACGTCTCTGGGCGTCCGCTCCGCAGTGCTGTACCAGCACGAAGCGTGGTGCTGAACGGCCCCACCACGTCGACACGCGTAACGACAATGTTCCGTTGAACGCGTTCTATTCCAGCTACAACGGAGGCAGGTCGCACAACGGCAGCAGTTCCTACATTCGACGTGCCGAAGAAAACAGTATCGGGGTGTTCAATCTGATAGGAAAAGACCGTGGATGTGGTGGGAATCTCTGCCCTGCCATTGCATGACGGACTGGTATACTGCAAGCGAATGTTGCCCAACGAACCACTTCCCGCAGTAATGCCTGACAGGTACATGGGAATGTTCACGGACGCACCGGCGGCAATGGTTACAGGCAATGGTGCATTGATGGTATCAACACCGAACACTTCCAACGCAGTAACGTCGATTGCTTCGGCGCCCGTGTTGCGCAATCCTAGCATGGCTGTCGTTGTTGCCCCCACGCTACAGGAGGCAATCGTGCCAAGGTCGACAACCGCTTGCGGTGAGGCTACCAGAGAACCCTTCATTCCTGTAATCGGGACGGCATACACTCTCCCACAGCGCGCATCGATGAACCGCAGTGTATCATTCACCGGACCATCGAAGGGCACCCGAATGCGCACCCGCACAGTTGTTAGGTCGCCAGGTGGTAGCACGATGGGGGCCGCCAGGCCAGTGTCGGCCGTTCCAGTTGTAGCCCGCAGTCTGGTGGACCGTAGGCCAACGATACGGACCGTATCGGTAACGTAATTCTGTATCCGAAGGGTCACCGTAGCAGTGTCCCGACAGCCCGACAGGTTCGGAAGCTGCAGTGCTGGTGGCGTCATTGCCACGTCCAGCATCCGTCTCCGCACACTCACCGTCATGGTGTCAATACACCGGTTGCGATCGGTCACGATACAACGCACCGTGGCATCGTCTGTCAGCATCCATCGTAACGTCGCTCCTGCTTCATCCATGTCGGCGCCATTCACAAACCACTCGTATTCGAAGGGGGCAGCGCCCCCAGATGTTACCGCCACGGCGGCTACCGTATCGTTCGGGCAGGCCACAGCTGGCAACGTTACCGCCAAGCGTGGTTTGGGGAACGTCTCGATCACCAGCATGGTGTTGGCCACACAGTTTCGGGCGTCCGTTATTGTCAGCTCAATAGCCGTTGTTGCTGGTATCGTGACGTTGGCAATTCCCTGTGGCAGCGAAGGTGCCGCCGCCCCGTCAATGGCCCAGGTGTAGGTGTATGGCGGTGTACCGCCGGTGACGGCGGGGGCAAGGCGAGCCACGGTGCCAGGACAAACCCTTCCGGACCATGGGATGGAAACGGCAAGCGGCTGCGCCGACGTGGTAACCACCACCGTATCCCGCCGGATGGTGCCCGTAGCATCGGTAACCACAAGGATGAAGGGTGTGGTTTGGGTAACAACGGCGGCGGTGGGGTTGCTGTTGGCGTTGGCCAGGGCTGGTCCATTCCAGACGATTGTGTAGGGAGGCAGGCCACCACTGATGGTAGCCGACAGCGTTACGTTGGCACCGTGGCATACCGTGGTATCCGGCCTGGCCACGACTACCAAAGGGTTAACGAGCTCGCTGCAGCTTGCCGCCGCAGCTTCGGCCGTCAACAAGGCTGATACACGTGGGTGGAACTCAAGTGATGTTCCGAAGGCCGTCAGATGGCAGTAGCTCATGATGGTGCCCAACCGGGGGCGCGTACCCGTGTAACATGCTCCACCGTCGGGCGCTACACAGGAATCAATTGGTGGGCTCCATGCACAGTTATGCGTATGGGGCGATCCAACATTGTGGCCGAATTCGTGGGAGAAGACATCGGTATCCCAGACGTATCCTGCGGCAGGATACGTGATGTTGTTGTTCAAGCCCGAAACAGCATATCCCCATTGTTTGCTGCACAACGTCTCCACATAGGCTACGCCACCAATGTTGTTCACGCCGGAAAGCAACATGGCCGTGGCCCGTTCCACGCCGGCATTGACGTTCCGCCAACGGTCCCGGAATTGGGTCAGAAGCGTGCCCGACGTGGTGCCAGGATAGGGATCGGCCACCGTCCACACGTCGATGCGCGCAGCGAGTATCTCGATGGCAGCATCGCGCTCGTAGATGTCGCTGGATGCCCCCAAAACGGCTTCGGCATACGTCACTGCTTTGTTGAGGTTCTGTCCATGGTCTCGGTAGTATTCATTGTCGCCCTCAAGGGCAATACGCAGCCGGCGAACAGCGTTCTGTGTGCGCTCGCCTTTGTCCTTCATGCGCTGTTCAATAACCGACGCTGGCGTTGGAGCACGGCCCGACGTAGCCGTTGCTTCTTCTTCGGCACAGGACCACGGTTTGGGATGTGCTGCCTGCCGTTCGTCGAAACAGATGGTACTGCCATCATTGGCAAATGGCTGCAGGAGGTATCGTACGTACGTGCCGTGGCTGCCGGGGATGGTAATCATGCCAAGGACGCGGTCCTCGTAGACAGCGAGGACAACTCGCGCCTTGGGGTTCTGCACAAGGGTACCACGAAGCAGGAGCTGCTGTGGGGTTGGCCGGCGTTCGGGGCCATTGGCAGTGATGGCATACACTTCGGTTTCGGCCGTAAATACGCGATACCGTTCCACGGATAGCGTCACCGACCCCACGGAGGGCACGTCCAAGGGAATCTGAAAACGAGTGCCCGAAGGGGCGGCCGTCAGCTGGGTGGCAAGGGTTGGGTTTACGTTCCAGAATGTGGCATCCACCGTTGGAACACCGTCACCCTGGGCACGGTGCCGCTGGAATAGAGCCACTGGCTGGGCCGCAGTAGCCACGGCAGATATCACTGTCAGGAGAACGAGGAACACAATCTTCATGGAAACTCCGTATACCGTCATGCTCGGACGTATGGTCACACGTCCTGCGCTGTGCAACCATCAACATACGCACTGGCGAGTTTTCCACAACATCCACGGCTACCCCCCTGTTCCTCGGCATGCACCCCCAACAACAAAAAAGGAACGGCAGCCGTTATCGTCCGGGAGCTGCCGTTCCAAGGTGAGGAGGGTTCATCGTTGGTTCTGCCGTAAATAACAATGGCATGGCCAATCGGTTACATTCCTTCCTCTCGAATTGTGTCTTCAGGCAGTGCCTTGAATTGTATGCTTCCATCAGCGCCTATCTCCAACTCGTCCACAACACCGCGTTCCGTGCGCAGGAAGGCGTCTTCCGAACAGTCGAAGTAGTGCGTTATCGTGGCTACCCGCAGTGCCTGCGTACTGTCCATATAGGATACCCGCAGGAGCGTTTGAGCACAGGTTGCATGAAGCGTGGCAAGAATGGACTGCCCCACTATCCGGCCATCCTGTCGCGTAAGCATGTAAACGCTGACGTCCTTGTCGTCCACGGGCACTGCCACATGGTACAACTCCAGCGTTGGTGCTCCTTTGGGTGCACATGTCGTCAGCAGACGAATGGACACGGCAGCGCTCAAGGCATTGGCCGTATCAAGAAGGCCGAAGGTGCGGCCTAGCTCCAGGCGGATGGAGTCGTCGTCGATATCCCGTAGTGATTCCCAGCGTTTCTCTGGTTCCAGCAGGTCGCGTTCGCCAATGGTGAAGAGTCCTTCACAGCGTGCTGCGTAGGCACGGAGACCATCCTCCGAGGAACCACGCGCCGACGTCGTGAAGGTGATAAGCAGGGTGGCAAGTACGGTGGGCCAGCGGCCAGACATGGCCTTCATGGGCGGCGCTCGAACGTGAGGATCATGGTTGCAGGTTTGTTGTTTTCGCTGCCAGTGACGGCCCACAACGTTTGTTTCATTCCATTGCACTTCTGCGAGTAGCGTTCGTCATAGATCTTGTACCGTTCCTGACGAACGTACCATTGGCGCAGGTACAGCATCACATCTTCGTGGCGCGCCTTCGCGGTTACGTCAACGTCGTACACCTGTTCGATGACAAACTTGAAGTAGCCCGTTTCATTGATGAACAGGTTCATCCGAATGCGTGGCAAACGAAGATCCAACACCGTATCGGTGCCTTCCAGACGATAGGAGCTAACATTCGCCCCCCGCATGGCACAGGAGTCCATCAGCTGGCGAAGGGTCTGGCCCCAAGGAAACAACGGTGCATCACATTCCTTGAGATGTTTGGGATCGAACTGAATCTGGGCCGTCACGGGCCCAGCCAGAACGAAGCAAAACAAGACGGCAAGGAGGGCGAACCGTGTGGCCCGAAGTGCATTTGGTGTATTCATGGATAGCAACCTACAAAGTGTGTCGTTCATAATGCGCATCGTGCAACCTTTGCTGTGAATCGTCGTTGTGGCGCCCTATCATTGTCGCTATTTGCCCGCTGGAGCCTCTGCGTTATGGCAACCGATCTTTCCATCCGCATTCAACGACTTCTCTACGGCGCTTTTGTTGCCCTGGGAGTATACTACCTTGCCTTCCAGGGTGATGCCGGCCTTGCCGCTGCAACATGGGGTATTGCCCTCGTGTTTGATCCATTCGACCAATCCGTGTCCTGGCAGCACCGTCCACGGTGGCAGCGCCTCTGGCTGCTTGTTCACGTTGCCGCTGTGGTGGCACTCTTCGTTGCTTCCCTGCTGCTCTAGCAGCACAATCCCCATTCCTGCCGTACGTCCTTGGCGCCCATGCCTACACGACGTCGCTTTTTGGGTTTCCTTTCGGCACTGGGCCTTGTTGGCCTTCCTGCCCAGGCTTCCACGCCCATTCCGCCCCCGCATACGCCACAGCCGGAGCGGTGGCGCCGCGATGATATCACGGTTGCGTGGATAGGCCACTCCACCGTGCTGATACGCTTCTTCGATACGCTCATCCTAACGGACCCCGTCCTGTTCAACCGCGTGGGCGTAAGCATCTTCGGCCTCACGCTGGGTCCTGCCCGCCTTACACGCCCCGCCCTGCAGCCCGAGGCCATGCCTACACCGGATATCGTCTTGTTGTCCCATGCCCATATGGACCACATGGACCGCCGCTCGTTGGAGTTCCTTACCGAACGCGCCCCCGGCCGGATAGCGTGCCTTACGGCCCGCAATACTGCCGACGTTATCGAAGATCTGCCCTGGAAGTCGCTCGACGAAGCCGACTGGGGCGAACATCGCTCCCTCCATGACATTTCGTTCGAGGCACTGCCCGTGCGCCACTTCGGATGGCGCCTTCCCGGCGAAGGCGATCGTGCCAAGGGTCATCGGGCGGGGCGCAGCTTCAATGCCTGGCTTCTTCGCGCCCACGGCCGCAGCATCGTCTTTGGTGGCGACACTGCCTACACCGATTCCTTTGCAGGCCTGGCCGACAGGGGTGGTGTGGACGTAGCCATCATGCCCATCGGCGCGTACGACCCCTGGATTGCCGTCCACTGCACGCCCGAAGAAGCCGTCCGTATGGCCGCAGCCATGAAGGCCCGCTGCGTCCTGCCCATCCACACCATGACCTTTCGGCAGGGGCGCGAAGCCTTCAACGAACCCATGGAACGCTTTCTTGCCGCCGTGAACACACACCCTTCCATGGCTGCCGGCATCACCAACGTAGGGCAGACGTTCAGCGTGTCCGATCTGGCCTAGTCGCTGCCGCCCCTTCCCGCAGAGTATATTCGTGCCATGGTCTACCTGCGCCTTGCCTTCTTGATGGGGGCCCTGTCACTCGCTGGCCTTTGGCCCGCGCCAGCCGTTGGCGCCGATGGCGCCAAGGCCCCTTTCCGTATCGTCTATGGGTGGTATCCGCAATGGATTGGTTCAGAGGCGCTCGCTGCACTGCCAACCGACCTGCTGACACACGTGGCATGGTTTGCGGTAGACGTCGATACGGCCACCGGTGCACTGACGAACGCGGCTGCATGGCGCACGACGCCCGTAGCACCGTGGTGCGAAGCCACGAGCACTGCCCTGCATTGCACCATTACCTGCTTTGGCGAAGCATCCACCACGGCGCTGCTTTCGTCGGCCACCAGACGCTCGGCTTGCGTCCAAGCCATTCGCAGGCTGCTGGAAGGTAGCAATGCCAGTGGCGTGAACATCGACTTCGAACAGGTGCCCCGCCCGATGCGTGATTCCCTGACGGCATTCATGAGCGAGCTGCGGCGCACCCTTGGCAATGCCGAATTGACCATAGCCCTGCCCGCCGTGGACTGGGCAGAGGCCTTCGATGCCGTGGCGCTGGCGGCCATCTGCGACGTTGGCATCATGATGGGTTATGACTATTCCTGGGCTGGCTCCCCCACGGCAGGACCCGTAGCGCCCCTTACCGGCCGATCCTTCACCGTAACCCGCAGTATCGATACATGGCTGGCAAAGGGCTTTCCAGCATCCCGGCTGGTCTTGGCCATGCCACTCTATGGCAGGGAATGGGCCGTAGAAAGCCGCCAGCCGGGCAGCACCGTGCTGCCCACCGTGCCCTCGCGGGCACGGACGTTCGCTTCCATCGTCGCCGATGTCCAGGCCCAGTCCTCCGTCCACGATCCCACCACGGCCTCTGCCTGGTTTACCACCGAGGGGCCACCGCTTCGGCAAACCTGGTGGGACGATTCCCTGGCCCTGGCGGCCAAGGTGCAGTTTGCCAGGGAACGTCAGTTGGCCGGCATCGCCTATTGGGCGCTTGGTTATGATGGCGGACATCCCGCCGTATGGAATGGCCTACGCTCTGCGGGGTCTGCCACGTCGATAGCCCACACCAGGACACAGCCATCCGCGGAGCGTTATGTTTGCGAGGCCTATACCATGCTTGGCGAACGCATCGAGCAGCCGTGGCAGGCGCTGGCGCCCCTGTTCGTCCGATATTCCGATGGCACCGTTGAATGTGTCCATCCTCTCGTTTCCCCTCGCATCCAACCAGGAGGCCAACCATGATCAGTGAACAGATGCAACACCTGTTCGAGGAGTACTTTGCCCTGCGGGCACGGATCGTTGAAGCGGCAAAGGCGAATCCCAAGGCAGTCGATCCGGCATGGACGTTCGACACTGCCGGCGGCCAGCGGTCCTTCGCCGACTTCTTCGGCACACAACAGGACCTGATCGTCATCCACAACATGGGGCGGTCCTGCAGCTACTGTACGTTGTGGGCCGACGGTATCCATGGTTACCTGCATCACCTGCAGTCGCGGACGGCGATCGTGCTGGTGAATGCCGACCCCCTGCCGGTGCAGCAGGAGTTCGCTGCTTCGCGCGGCTGGACGATTCCCATGGCCTGCGACAGCAGCGGCACGTTCACGGATGCCATGGGCTTTGCCGGCATCCAGGACGGTACACGCCACCTATGGCCTGGTATGTCGACGTTTCACCGCGACGCCCACGGCACCATCACGCATATCGCTTCGGACGTCTTTGGCCCAGGCGACGTCTACATGCCCATCTTCCCCATGATGGACCTCCTCCACGGCGGACAAGGAGAATGGCAGCCTCAATACAGCTATTCCAAACCCATCGGCATCGACCTCTAGGGTACGTCTCACAGCTGCTTAATTCAAGGCAAGCATAGCTCCATAGCGCCTGCCCCCGGCCGTCACCACAACGGCTACGGGGCTGTGCGTTACGTTGGTAAGGTGGATGATGCGCGACGTGCCGTCCACCATTCCATTGGTAAAGCCTAGGCGGCGTCCCAGAACGTCATGGACGGTGATGTCCACCGCTTCACCGGAACCCGCTGGCACCACCAGGCGGATGCCGCCTGCTACTGCCGCGGCCGTGAATTCGTGCTGGCCGAACTCCGCTTGGACCGTGGTGGTGGTGAAGATGCG
>JALOMA010000279.1 GCA_025455735.1 Candidatus Kapaibacterium sp. | reverse complement strand
ACCCCTGATGGCACCACGTTGGCTCTGTTATCCTTCTATCGAGTTAGCGCTTATGACGCTTCCACGGGTGTTTCCTATGCAATGTTCAAACGAGCGGCAGGAACACCCGTTTTCCATCCCGATGGGAATCGAGTGTTGATCATCGATAGCGATTCGACGATTACCCTGCGAAGACTTCGCCCAGATGTTCTGCAACAGGACGTCAGTGATGCGCAATGGAGTATCGTACGCAGTAAGCCGACGGTGCGGGCTGTCCGTTTTGGTCCGCGCCATGTTGCGACATCCAAGGACAGCGTTGTTTCTGCCTTCATAGTAAATACTGGCAACGCTCCCGCTACGGTAACGTCCATGAAGCTCGATGGCCTTCAAGCTGCAGACTTCGGTATACGTTCCAGTCTCCCTATCTCTATAGCACCAGGCGACTCCGTAGCTGTAGAATTGGCATTCCAACCTTCGGCCGAAGGAGAGCGTGCCACATTGCTTGTCGCAGAGTTTACTGACGGCAAACGAGTTGGAGCACGGATCACGGGACGTGCACTTCCGTCCATTCTTTCGGCCGAAAGCCGCTCCCTTGATTTTGGCGACGTAAGACTTGGGTCCGTCGAGGAGCGTAGTGTTGCCAATGCGATCAAAAACACGGGTAAGACAGCACTTGTTGTGACTTCCGTGAGGCGTTTGGGGCCAGATGACAGTTCTTTTGCTGTCATGTCTCCGCCGAACTTCCGAATTCAACCAGGCTCCAGCCACACGGTGCACGCCGTGTTTCATCCGACGGCCGTTGGCCGCCGTTCCGGCGTTCTAGCCTTCACGGTTGAAGGGCTAGACGAGCCACTCATTATGGTGCTATCGGGCACTGGCATACCTGACTCTGGTAGCGCTATGGATCCAACAACGTTCCGAAGCATTCTGCTGCCCACATCCATCGTTCCCAAGGCTGGGACGATTACGACAGGGTCGTATAATCTCATCGGTGCAAGTCTTGGCGCATCCATTACCGACAACATCATGGTTCTTGGCGGCGGCGCACTGCCAATATCAACACGTTGGGTGGGTAAGACGGGGCGTGAAGCGTCAACCCAGTTTGCTTGGACTCTCGGCGCCAAAGCAGGTTTTCGATTGGACGAAACCACGACCATAGGAGGAGGATACCAAGGAGGAGTAAGTTGGTATGATCAAGACCATACGCCAGACTCCGTCGACTCGGAAATCACGTTCCACGCACTTTGGGGTACTGTAGGGTTTTGTACCGATGACTCGCGTCTCAATGTAACGCTCGGTTATGCCTTCAAGTATCACGACGTCTCCTACGTACCCGACTTTGTGGCCAATGCCACCATTATTGGCTTGGCGTATGACTATCGTGTAAGCGAACAATGGAAGGTCTGTGCCGAGGCATTTTTCATGCGCACAATGTCGTTTGTGCCAGTCACCATCACTGCCCGCTACTTTGGCGAGACCTATGCTCTCGAGGCTGGGCTGATGGTCACGGGAATCCCGGCGTCCGGAGCTGAATCCTCCGTACCCGTTATTCCAATGCTTTCGTGGGTGAAGCGGTGGTAAAGGCTACCGTGGTGATGACAAACGCGTAGGGCTTTGCTTTCCACTGCAGTGTACGCTTTCGCACGACAAGGTCATCATGGGGTGCCACCAGTGCTACGGCACTGGGGAGATCGACCTCGTGTGTTGTTGCTTCATGACTCCAGCTCATCAACACAAGAAAGCCCACACGGAGCTCTCCCGCCTTGCGTATGTATCCGAGGCACATGTCGGCTACGATAGGTATCAGCTCGTCATGATCCGTAAGGTGTGCCCCCGCCAAGGTCGATCGAATACTTGCATTCACTGTGGCAGCGGTTGCATCCCAGCCGTCCGTTGCCAACCATGGTAGCGGGACATGCGAGAAGAGCGGCAGATCGTCCGGCGTCCAGCGTTCTTGTTCGCCTGCTCCGAAACCCAACCCAGTGTTCATGGGAGTCACCTCACCCAATTCCACGCCACTTAAGACGAATGGTCGCCCCCCTGGCAAAAGGCGCAGAATTGCCCACACGGCACGTGCGAAGGCAGGGCCCCTTTCCATCGAAGAACGAGGAGTATTGTGGGATTCGGCCGTAGCGAGGAATGGGACAGGCCGATCGCCTTCGGCAAGGCGATGAACAAAGGACGCCAACCGGACAAAGTCGACAGCATCAAACGGGAGGTAGCCTAGGACAGCATCATAGCCAGCGCGTGCCGAGGCAGCTTCCAGTGCGAAGTTCTCCTCCCACAAGATGATATCGGACTTGGCATGTCGAGCCTCGGAGATTACCCTACGGCGCAAATCCGGTGGCAAGGCGTGCCCCATGTCAATCATGGCGCCATCAATTCCATACATGCGAACGAAGTGCGGAATCACTTGGGCGATGACATTCCATAGCACGGGTTGTCGATATTCCGGACTGTCCAACTCACGCTCGAACATGCGAATGGTATTGTATGCAACGTATCGATAGCGTGGGTGGTCATGGAGACGATAGTAGGTAACATCGGACCAAGCAGGCTGTGGGTCATCAGGCGGCCAATCAGCAAAGGCGCCGGGGATGCGACGATGGCGACGATCAACGCCGATACCGAGCCACCCTTTGTCATCTCGTTGCACGGATTTC
>JALOMA010000278.1 GCA_025455735.1 Candidatus Kapaibacterium sp. | reverse complement strand
AATACAACCTGTCCTGTTGGACAGTAACTGTTCTCAAAGTCCCAGCCATTAAAGTATGCAATATATCCGACAACATCGCCCTTGGTGTTCCTTACTAGATCAATTGCCCAAATGTGTATTTGCAAGACGTATACAGTGTCACCACGATCCGTTAGGATCGGAAGGCATCGAAGATACTGTAGGTTGACACGACGCAAAGTGCCATCCTTAACAATTTCGAGTGCCTCACTTTCGACAAATGGGCTCTGAAGACATTCCGATGACAACAACGAACGCCCGCTGACCATCCGTCGTACCAGATAGATGGAAATGTCCGGCGTCGCTGTACATAGCAATTGCCGTGTATACGAAATACCACCCGAAGTTGCAGTCTTGGCGAGCGGGTGGTTTAGAAATATCAGTGCGACAAGTGCCATACTTCTAAGACCGATGGATCTCATGTTTCACTATTGGAGATAATGTTGCCAAGCTTCTGACGGCATTACTGCCGTCGTATTCTTGCAAGAGTTAGCTGGGAAATCTGTTTAAACGACGACGGTAGAGGGGTTCTCGGTGCAAAAGCGGATTCGCGACACAAATTATACGAAACACTCCTTCGAAACCAAGCAATGATTTCACCTGGTGTGGGTCTTTCGTCATCCATGCGCATCTCTCCGGACAAAGAGGACTACGCACGGCGAGGAGTAGCAATGCTACTGACGGATCGCCAGATTCCAATACCTACATGACGGAATTCCTTCTCAAGAGCAAAAGAGCATCTGCCTGATCGTTAGAACGTAGGGGAGAAATCCCTATCGTGCCCAGCGTATTCTCACCGTCATGTTTGGAAAAAGGAAATGATCGGAACGCAACGATGTGGACGATTTCCATCATGTTGACTTCGCTTTTTCGGAGCGTCTAGCATACTTCGCTTTGTCATTAGCACCATCCCTAAACGTGTCACGACCGTATTGAGAATCTTATCGCTACGGTTCACCACCATAGTTATCGGACATCCTCATTGCATAGAGCTTGCCCCTCACAACGAACTCTATACATATCATGCCAACGTCCGCGCTAGTGTCAACGATCTGTTTTCTGTTGAATACCCTATCCTTGGTGTTCTCACTCGTTAACGCCCGTTCAAGACACGTGTTGACCGTCTCAACCATGTCTTGATCTACCGTTCGAATACGTTCTGACCCGCCGTATTGCCCAAACAACGTTCCATCAGCTGCATAGAAATACTCCAGACTGTCCAGGACCATTCCAGGTGTTGGCGAGTTCATCGAACAAGCACAGGCGCGCCGGTGTATCCTGACCTACGTTCTACCGTCCACCTTCGTTGGTACAATGCTCTCCCTGTACGCTTTCCACGGTAAGAGCACGTATGATGGATCATCGTCATTTGAACAGGTTGGGAGAATCGACGTGTTTTCGTGGGCGACTGGGTCATACATAGTACTGGTACGGATCAGCAGGGTCAACGTCTCACAACTTGTTGCTATTCAACGATCACCACCGTTGCCATTTCCAATCAAGTTGGTATCTTCGCATTCCTCGAGGAGAGGTGGCCGAGTGGCTGAAGGCAACGGTTTGCTAAACCGTCATAGTGGTTAAGACCGCTATCGAGGGTTCGAATCCCTCCCTCTCCGCACCTTTGCGGCCCGTACTGTCCCGGACAATACGGGCCGCTTCCGTTTATACCGCAATGCAGCAAACAGAACGATCCATACGGTCCATCGCCAGAAACCGCAAAGCCTTTCACGATTATGAAGTGCTCCAGCGGTACGAGGCCGGCATTACCCTTACCGGTACCGAAGTAAAGAGCCTGCGCGCCGGCAAGGTCAACCTTGGCGATGCCTATGCCCTCTTCCCCTCCAAGCAGTCGGATGAACTCCTCCTTCTGCAGCTCCATATCAGCCCTTATGATTTCGGGAACAGGGAAAACCACGATCCACTGCGTCCCAGGAAACTCCTGCTCCATCACCATGAACTGCAGCGCCTGCGCACGGCAGTGGAAGAGAAGGGCCTTACTCTAGTACCCCTCGAACTGTACTTCTCCGGACCCTACATCAAGGTGGAAATCGGCGTCTGCCGAGGCAAAAAACTGTACGATAAACGCCAAGCCATCAAAGGCCGCGATCAGGAACGCGAACTACGTCGATCACGCGAGTAATCCATGACCTTCCCCTCCGTTGCCGAACAGCTGGATATCATCCAACGCAATACCGTCGATCTTCTTCCCGCTGAAGACCTCGCCCGGAAGCTTGAACGCTCCCTGTCCACAGGTACACCCCTCCGCGCCAAGCTGGGCCTTGACCCCTCGCGACCCGACATCCATATCGGCCATGCCGTCGTGCTGCGCAAACTGCGGGAATTCCAGGATCTGGGACATACCGTCGTCCTCATCATCGGCGATTTTACAGCCATGATCGGCGACCCAACCGGGAAGTCCAAAACACGCCCAGCACTTACCCTGGAAGAAACGCGCCAGAATGGCCAAACCTACATGGAACAGGCCGCAGCAATCCTGGATATGCAGCGAACCGAAGTGGTTCACAACTCGTCCTGGCTGGATGCCCTGTCATTTAGGGACGTCGTTGCACTTGCCGCCAAATACACGGTAGCGCAACTCCTGGAACGTGATGATTTTACCAAACGCTACCGCGCTGG
>JALOMA010000090.1 GCA_025455735.1 Candidatus Kapaibacterium sp. | reverse complement strand
CGGTTCCACCATTGGCGGAGACGTAGATGGCGGACTGTATTCCGTAGATGCAACCTTTGGAGAGTACCATACCTGAAACCAGTCGTAGTGTTATTTCGGATGCACGTGACTGGTTTCAATCTACGGAATTTCGGATACGAAAGTCAAGATTAATTCTATCGGGAAGGTTTCGGAACAAAACGGGCCAATCTGCCCAAGCAGATTGGCCCGATGATACGTTCTGACGTGGTTGGTCTAGTAGAAGACGGGATAGGCTGAAGGATGAGCTTCATGCATCACTTCGTAGACTCCACGGAAGATATGCTCGGCTTCGGGTTTCGACCAATAATTGCCGTCCGTTCCATATGCTGGGCGATGCTCCTTGGCCGTAATGGTACGCGGCTCACTATCCAACAGGCGATACCCGCCCTGGCGCTCGAGCACCTGTTGCATCATGTACGATGTGGTACCACCGGGAACATCTTCGTCCACAAAGACGATACGTCCCGTCCGCTGCAACGAGGCCGCAATCACACCCGTCGTGTCGAAGGGTAGGAGTGTTTGTACATCGATGACTTCAGCATCGACACCAGTTTCTGCCAACATGGCTGCAGCCTCAAGAACAGGTCGGCACGAGGCACCATACGTTACGATGGTAACATCCTTACCAGCGCGCAAGACCTCTGGCACGCCAAGGGAAACCGTGTAGTCGCCCACGTTGTCGGCAAGCTGTTCCTTCAAGCGATAGCCGTTGAGCACCTCCACGATGAGTGCAGGCTCATCGCTCCGAAGCAACAAGTTGTACATGCCAGCTGCCTGCGTCATGTTACGGGGCACGCAGACGTGAATTCCGCGGACGAGGTGGATAATACCCGCCATTGGCGACCCTGAATGCCACACGCCTTCCAAGCGATGGCCTCGCGTGCGGATAACAACCGGTGCCTTCTGTCCGCCGCGTGTCCGCCATTGAACTGTTGCCAGATCATCGCTCATCAGCTGGAGCGCATACAGGAGATAGTCCAGGTACTGGATCTCAGCAATGGGACGCAAGCCCCGCATGGCCATGCCAATAGCCTGCCCAAGAATCGTGCATTCGCGTATGCCAGTGTCGGCAACGTGGAGCGGGCCATATTTCGCCTGTAGTCCGGCAAATCCCTGGTTAACGTCGCCAATACGTCCTACATCCTCGCCAAAGGCCACAATTCGCGGGTCGCGCTGAAGGTGTGCATCAAAACATGCCTTCATGATTTCGGAGCCATTCACCAGCGGAGACGCCTGCGTAAGGATGGCTGGTACGGCTTGTTGAGCCGTCCACGCTTCGGCCGACGTTGAGTAGAGGTGACTACTATACAGCGGCGCCACGCCGGACTCGTACCGACGGGTCCATGCGATCAACTCGGCACGAACCGAAGAATCCTCGGCACGGGCCGTACGCAGTACCTTGTGACAGGCAACCACAATGTCACGCCGAAAGGGTTCTCGTATGGAGACTAACTCGGTAGCCACGGCACGCACGCCTTCCGCCACGCCGCTCGTGCGACATAGGCTGGCAAGCCGTTCCATCACTGCTGCAGCCTCTTCGCGTTCACGAAGGATTGGCGACATGTAGGCATCAAATGCCGCCTGTTGCTGAGCCTTGACGGTCGTTATCGCTTCAGCCTCAATCGCATCCAGTTCTTCGACTGTTGCGAGTGCGGACTCCAACATCCAAGCCCTCATCCGGGTGAGTCCATCAAAGTCCTTTTCCCATTGGAGACGCTCAGGCGTCTTGTAGCGCTCGTGGCTTCCAGAAGTAGAGTGGCCCTGTGGCTGGGTTACATCAATCACGTGGACAATCTGTGGCACATGCTCAGTACGTGCCGTCATCGATGCCTGAGCGTAGGTCCGAACTAGTGCAGGATAATCCCAGCCGCGCACCACGTGGACGTCAAAGCCATCGCGTGTCCCAGGCCTACGTTGAAAGCCTTGAAGCAGCTCGCCAACGTTACTCTTCGTCACTTGGTACTCATTCGGAACGGAAATTCCGTAACCGTCGTCCCAAATGGACACCACAGCAGGTGCACGGAGAACGCCAAGAGCATTAATAGACTCCCAGAACATTCCTTCTGCACAGGAAGCATTGCCGATGGTTCCAAAGGCGACCTCATTTCCCTTGTTCGAGAAATGCGTCAGTGCATGCAGTTCTTCCAGCTCACGATACAACACACTGGCATAGGCTAGGCCCACCAGACGTGGCATTTGAGATCCGGTTGGAGAAACGTCGGCAGAAACGTTATACCGCGTCGACTGCGGCACCATTGCGCCCGAATCATCCAGGAAACGAGTAGCAAAGTGACCGTTCATGGACCTTCCAGCCGAGGCAGGCTCGGCATCGACATCCGTGTGCGCATAGAGTTGGGCGAAGAACTTCTGGACGTTGCTCTCACCAATGGCAAACATGAAGGTTTGATCGCGGTAGTATCCGGACCTCCAGTCACCTGGCTGAAACGCGGAAGCCATGGCCAATTGGGCAACTTCTTTGCCGTCTCCAAAAATGCCGAACTTGGCTTTGCCAGTGAGGACTTCTTTCCGGCCTAGATAGGACGCCTGACGGCTCTCAACAGCCACCCGATAGTGGCGAATGACGGTAGCCTTATCAAATTCGGCAGGTTGATGCCCTGCCGATGTCCCGTTCGATCCCTTCGCTGCGGAAGCACTCTTCGTTGCAGTGGTCTTCTTCATAGACTGCAAAGATACGAAATGCCCTCCATGAAGGCCGGAGGTCAGAAGAGGCGCTCTTGCCGTGGCGAACCCTCAATGGTGTTCTCTACGATAGCCACGGCCTTGTCGAGTGCCGATGCGAGGTTGTCATTCACAATCACGTGGTCAAAGTGATTACGCGTGCCCATTTCCATCTCTGCACGGGCCAAGCGCGTTTCAATTTGATCGGTTGTCTCCGTCTTCCGATTTCGCAACCGTTCCGCAAGGATCTCCATCGACGGAGGCGCGATAAAAAGGAGCACCGTTTCATCCGGAAAGGCCTTCTGTAGTGAAAGTGCACCTTTGACGTCTACGTCAAAGATGAGGAATTCACCGCGGTTGAGAGCTTCTTGGACCACACTTCGCAGGGTACCATAATAGTTCCCGAAAATCTCCTCGTACTCGATCAAATCATCGGATGCAATCCGAGCCTTGAACTCATCGCGCGAAAGGAAGAAATAGTCACGGCCGTTCTGCTCGCCAGGCCGCTGCGTACGCGTAGTGGCACTCACCGAGAACCGCAAGAATGGAAATGACTCCAGCAAATGCCGGGCAACAGTAGTTTTTCCAGCCCCGCTTGGGGCGCTCAGGACGAGTAAATGTCGAGTCATGGACGTTATTCGATGTTCTGAACCTGTTCGCGCATTCGTTCCAGTTCCTCCTTCATAGCCACAACAATGCGTCCAATCTCCGCATCATTCGTTTTGGAGCCAATCGTGTTGACTTCCCTGTTCATTTCCTGCATGAGGAAGTTCAACTTCCGTCCTACCGCTTCTTTTGTTGCCAGCATCTCTCGGAAATAGGAAATGTGACTCCGTAGACGCACGCACTCTTCTGCTACGTCGAGCTTTTCGCTCAACAGGACAATTTCCAGCTGCAGTCGCTGTTCATCTATGGCATCTTCCACAAGCAACTGCCGAACGCGCTCCCGCAGACGCTCGCGCTCCGCTGGAACACGAAGAGCGGACTTGTTCTCGACGTCCTGTAAACCAGTAGCAATGGCGTCCAGCCTCGAAACAAAGTCCTTCTCAAGCTCCGAACCTTCGCGTAGGCGCATGGTATTCAAAGCATCAAGTGCACTGCCGATCAATGCCGACAACTCAGGCCACACGTCAGGTTTTTCTGCGGAATCCGCCGCACCCTGAAAGATTGCTGGAACGTTGATCAGATGCGAAATTTCAATACTTCCTCCCAAACCAAGCTCTGACTGGATCATCCGTAACGACTCGACCGTACGGCGCGCCAGCTCCATATCAATCCTTACGGTTGAATCCCCTGCCTTGTCTTCCGTTCGAATGAACATTGAAATGCTGCCTCGTGACACACGATCCCGCACCAGTTCTCGGATTAGCGCCTCTTTGTCCGACCATTCTTTCGGGAGCTTACAGGATTGTTCCAAGTACCGTCCATTAACACATCGAACTTCCACCGTACACGGCGTCCCCCCAACGGTACCGTCGGCCTTTCCAAATCCCGTCATGCTTCGAATCATGGTTGTCTTTACGTGGTGTGATAGGTGTCGGGGCAAATATACTGGTTCGTTTCACGGCGAAGCGTAGGTTTGCGCCATGGACACCGACCTTCTCCCATCACTCGCCGCATTCGGTGCACGATGTGCCATTATTGCAGGGTCCGGAATTCGTAGTGCTCTCCGTGCCCGGCTTCTCCAGAGTGTGCCCTACAGCGCCCTTAAGGGATGGCCGCGAACGAATGTCCCTGGCCATGGAAGCTGCCTCGACGTCTGCGATGTTGCTGGCGTGCCCACGATCGTGTTTTCGGGACGCTTCCATCGCTACGAAGGACATCCCTTTGAGACCACCGTGCTGCCGCTACAACTCATCGCTCAGCTGGGTATCACGTCCGTTGTCCTGACAAACGCCGCTGGAGGACTTCGTACCAGTTTTCGTTGTGGCGACATCCTTTTACCCGAAGATGTCCTTGATCTGACGTTGGCTCACAGAGCAATGGGGCATCGCTTCCCCATTGACTCTTCATGGCGCAGTGCAGTCGAGACGATGGCCCTGCACGCTGGCACTCGGACGGTTGGAGGCACTCTCGCCCAAGTCCTGGGGCCGTCCTACGAAACCCGAGCCGAAATCCGAATGCTCCGTCGTATTGGTGCCGATGCGATTGGCATGTCCACGGTTCATGAAGCCCAATATGCGGCATCAATCGGTATTCGCCCGTTGATCATCACAACCATCACGAACGTAGCCTCGGATACGGCGGCCGCGGAAATCGACCACGCCCATGTCGTCGAGGCTGCAGCACTGGCTGCACAACGCATCAATGCCGTTGTAGAATGTGCCGTTCGATTGGCTACATAGAATCACGTCTCGCAGGATCGTCGGTGTACTGGTAACTTGCAATCATGAAAGCACTCCCGTTTTGCGTCGCCCTAGCAGCTTCCATCGTCGTGTTGGCTGGTTGCTCCCGCGGTTTTGTTTCGCCCTATAACGTACGCGGCTTGTTCGTCGACGATACCATCTTCACGATGCGCGGATCACGCATGCCCGACTCATCCGTTCGATTCTGGTACGTTATCAATCCACGCATTCGTACGTCTGACCCCACCATTCGTTGGGTCGAAATGGAGGTTTCAGCACAACCGACCGATATCCCCGATACGATCAACCTCCCCCCTCGCAATCTAGGCGTGGAAGGTGTGGACGATGTTATTCGCATCACGGGCGAGGACGTATGGTCCACTGCGGCAGCCAAACAATCCAATAAGGCCTATGCCGTTGTTTCCGTCGTCACGGCATCCAATCACCTGAAATTCCGCCAGGAAATACCCTACGAAACCGCCAAACCTGTCGAACTGTTCGGATATGTTCAACGAGGACCGGACTCTACAGTCGAGTTGGGAGTGCATGCCACTCGTGTCTTTCGTCCGTCCGACGAATACCTTCCGTCTTCAGAGCGATTTCGCGTCATCATTTCCGACAAAAAGGGCAACGTCATCTGGCGTTCCGATGCCGGCATGAACTTCCTGACGGCTGTTGGGCAGGTAGAACCGCAAGTTGCTGGACGTTCCGAACGATACAAGGTTATGTGGAAAGGCGCGGATCTTCAGGCCAATCCAGCGCCACCGGGAGAATACGAGGCGGAGCTCATCATTCCCAGCCGTCCACAACCCTATCGTACGCGCATCGCGTTTCGTTGGCCAATGCCATGACGATTCAGGATGCAATGCATCATGCCTTGGTGCTCGCACGGCGTGGTACGGGCATGGTTAGTCCGAATCCCCGCGTTGGCTGCGTCATCATGCACGACGGTTCCATTCTATCGGAAGGTTGGCATGCTCGATATGGTCAAGCCCATGCCGAAGTCATGGCGTTGCAGCAGTGCCCTCACCCCCCTGCGAGTGCCGTGCTTGTCGTAACGTTGGAACCGTGCTCTCATGTTGGCAAAACGCCACCATGTGCAGATGCCATCATTGCATCGGGTATCCGCACGGTCGTGGTCGGCATGGTGGATCCCAATCCCGCCGTGGCCGGGCGTGGCATCCAGCGTCTCCGCGATGCCGGCATTACTGTTCACGTCGGTATCGAAGAAGCACAGTGCCAATGGTTGAATCGCTGGTTTACCACGTCGATGACGCAACGTCGCGCATCGCTGGTAACCAAGATTGCCCAGTCTCTGGATGGTTCCATGACGTCGGCAAGTGGTTCTTCGCAATGGATAACGTCCAACGCATCCCGGCGCATCGTTCATGAATTGCGCGCCGAATGCGATGCCGTCCTTGTTGGCATTGGCACGGCCGTCGCCGATGATCCACAATTAACCGTTCGCTTTGCCGAAGGTCGGCATCCCGTTCGTATGGTGTTGGACCCTACCGCGCGCTTGCCACGTTCATCCGCCTTGGTACGAACGGCGCACGACGTCCCCGTTATTATCTGGCATGCCCCGAACGCATGTCCGGAACGTCGCGCGGCCCTCACCGATGCCGGCGTTCGCTGTATGGAACTCCCGTTGCTGCATGGACACATACCATTTCGGCAGCTCCTTGAATCGGCGTTTCTGGAACTTGGGCTTACCTCCATTCTCTTGGAAGGGGGCCCTGCCACCATTGCGGAGGCACTGCGGCAAGAATCTGTCGATGAACTCCACGTTCACGTTGCACCCATGATACTCGGTTCAAACAAGACGTGGTGTCCACCCTTTTTTGGCAATCCAATGGATGCTCCACGGTGGGATCTCGTGAACGTCAGAAGCGTAGATGGCGATGTCCATGTTACGCTTGTGCCACGTGTTCGGTAAGTTTGATGCATGGTGTTTGCAGCATACGTTTTTACCATCCTCGTTAGCCTCCCTTTTGTACTGGCAGCCCAAAAGCCTCCGGCCTACCTCCAGCGTGCAGCTGATGCCGCTGCCCAAGGTCGATGGAAGGATGTCATTACGCTTACCAAGACTGCAGAGCGTGACAAGCAGGCACCAGCGCTTGCCCTTACGCTGCGGGCCTTGGCCATGCTTGAAACTGGAAATGCCCAAGGGGGTCTATCGGCAGCCATCGCTGCCATAACGCGTGATTCTTCCGTGAAACAGGCGTGGCTGCTGGCTTCAGAATCAGCAATGCGCCTCAACCGATCGGACACTGCATTGCAGTTTCTTGCTTCGGCAATACGTCGTTTCCCTGATGACGCCGCAGTATTGCAAACGTACGGGCTTGCCTTGGCTCGTCGGAACGAGTGCGATCGAGCAATCGCGCCGTTGGAGGACGCCATGTTCAGGCGACCAGACAATGTGGGTGTCGTCTTGCAGCTCGCCCAGTGCTATGAACGTCTCAACCGATTTGCAGAAGCGGCAACACTCTTCGAGCGCGTACTGGAGATTCGGCCCAGTGATGCAAATGCCCGCATCGGTCTGGCAGATGCCTACATGAAACAGGAGCGTTTCTCTGATGCCGTTCCGTTGTATTCTCGTTTGGTCACAGAGGGTCGTGATACCCCTACACTAACCATCGCCTTGGCGGCAGCCCTCAGTGGTAGTGGCCAGCATCAAAAGGCCATTGACGCACTGCAACCGCTCGCCGTGAAACGCCCGGACGATGCAGATGTAGTATACAACATTGCACTCGCATTCGCGGCCACGGCACGTCCCGATAGCGCAATGCGCTACTTCCGTCGCGCCGTTCAACTTCGCCCGACATTTCCACAAGCCTTATACCATCTGGCCCTTGCCCAAGATGATGCAGGATTTGCCGATGATGCCCTTCGTACACTTCAGCGCTGCGCCTTACAGAACCCGGCAATGGCACCTATGTGCTATTTCAGGTCAGCGGAGGTTCTGCGTGCAGCCAATCGCCTTGAAGAAGCGATCGAGATGCATGACCAGTGTCTGGCATTGACCGACACGGTAACGACCTATGTTGCGTCCAAAGGGCATACGTTGTTTCTCCTTGATCGAACCTCGGAGGCAATCGCTCTCCTGGAATCATACCTGCAGAAGGTTCCCAACGACGCCGACCTCAGCCATGCCGTTGCACGCCACTATATCAAAGCCGGCCGTACGGAAGAGGCAAAAAAGATCATTGAACGACTCGACTCCACGCACCGTCCGTTGGCAGATCAGCTGCGGAATCAGATGAAATAACACGATGAAGGTTCCCTTCTTTCTTGTGGTGGCACTTTGTGCCTTCTTCGCTACGTCTCCATTGCAAGGTCAACCAATCGCTCCGCATCTACGCGCATCCTTGGATAGTGCCCTGGCCCTGCTTGGCATGGCAGTAGATGATTGCACAATGCCTCCGGATCTGCTTACGACAGTTCGTCACCGGGAGGCGTTCCACGATTCGATATTCGTCAACCCTCTTGCAAACTTTCATGCCACGTCCGCTGTGAGTGCGAGCCTGGTTGCGCCAGAGTGGGAACAACGCCGGCGGATGCTTGAACGATTGCTAGGCCAGGTAGGCGTGAGGTCCCTCCCTCATGAGTATTACGAAGGCGGAATTACATCGACGGATGCGGCAAGCCGGCTGGGAATCGACCCCTATGCTGGCTCGGGATTCATCGGAGGCGCATTCCTAACCCAATACATCGTGCCCTTTGTGCAGGCTGCCGAGGACGTTCATCGCGTCAGCAATACGTTCGTGCGGTCTGGCGTGGTCGTCGAGATGGCGGACTCGCTATGGATGACTTCCAAGGAGTCCGAGACGGCAACATTGTGGCAGCTTGCTGCCGAAGAGGATCGGATGCGCGACCGCGCAACCGCGTTCTTTGAGAACGTACTCATGGAGCCATACGTGCCGTTGTTTTCGCATGGACTTCATTTATATGGGCATTTGCTGGAAACCGTCCGCAAGTCGGCTCGTGCCCACGACCTCTTGATGGATTCCGTGAGAACGACTGTCTACTCCACTCCCTTTGGCAAGATTGCCGTCGGAGGTCCTGGCAACGATGTCTATCGCGGCGTCTTTGCACTGATAGTCGATGTGGGTGGCGATGACGTGTACCTCGTTGACTCCTTGGACAAATCCCAAGCATTGGAAACGCCGCTCACGGTGATTGTCGACTTGGCAGGGAATGATCTGTATCGTGGCGGCAACTATAGTTTTGCGTCAGCTCTTGGCGGTGTGAGCATCATCATTGATGCAACTGGCGACGATGTGTACGCAGCTGGGGACTTCTCCCTCGGTAGTGCCGTGTTCGGTGTGGGCATCCTTCATGATATGTCCGGCAACGATTCGTACTCCAGTGGCCAGAACACGCAGGGTTCAGGCATTTTTGGTCTTGGTGCGATTGTCGATGATGCAGGATCGGACACCTACCGTGCGGCTTCACAGGCACAAGGATTTGGTGCAACACGTGGTATCGGGCTGTGCATCGATCGGTCTGGTAATGACATTTTTCTTGCGGCCTCACCGTTCGTGGATGTCCTTCGATATGACTCTCACAACGTGACGTTCTCGCAGGGTGCATCTCTCGGCCACCGTCCCATCGCAGCGGGGGGCATTGGCATGCTCGTCGATGGCAGCGGGAATGATGTGTACGTTTCCGACATCTACGGCCAGGGCACGGCCTACTGGTTCGGCATCGGAATGCTGCACGACTTGTCGGGCGATGACCGCTATCAAAGTTATCAGTACGCTCAAGGCTCTGGCGTTCACTTCGCCAATGGATACCTTCGTGACGGCGCAGGCGATGACGTCTATAGTTCCCATGGCGTAAGTCAGGGCTGCGGTCACGACGTAGCAACGGGCATCCTGCTTGACGATTCTGGCAACGATACTTATGCTTCCGAAAGTCTCTCAATGGGGGGAGGAAACGCCAATGCCATCAGTATGCTGCTGGATGCCGAAGGGAATGACTCCTATAGCATTTTCAACGAATCAAACTCGCTCGGCTTCAGTGACTTCCGGCGGTCCTACGGAATGATCGGCGCATTTGTAGACGCCGGCG
>JALOMA010000089.1 GCA_025455735.1 Candidatus Kapaibacterium sp. | reverse complement strand
TCACGAGACAAGGCTTTCCGTCCCCTAGCCTACTCCGACCGCTGCGTCACCCAGACGCCAGCGAGTGCGATGACGCCGCCTACGACGAATACCGCGGTAGGCCTTTGTCCAAGAATAGCCCACGCCAGCAGTGTGGTCAGGATGGGCTGCAGATTATTGAAAACGGATAATCGTGCCGCATCCAGGCGGGCAAGGGCCATATACCAGAGTCCAAAGCCAAGTCCGCTGGTAATTATGCCCAGATAAGCCAACTGAAACCACGTTGCTAGCGGCGAAATGCCTGCAACCTGCGTGGTTAACGGCGCCACGTCGACAGGCACTGGAATGATGGCGTACATGGGAACATATAACAGCAGACCAACCAGCATCGTCAATGCCGTTACGTGAAATCCGCCGTACTTCATTGCCAATCGTCGGCCTAGTACTGTATAGGTTGCCCAGGCCATGCTGGCACAAAGCACCATGACATTGCCAAGCATGAAGCGTGCGGATACGTCAGCTCCTTTGTCGACAACAACAATGACCGTGCCTATGATTGCCGTGGCAATACCAATCAAGCGGCGCCGCGATGGTACCGAGCGCAGTGATACTGCCAACAGGATTACGACGAATGCCGGTGATAATGCATAGGCAAGAGCGGCATTTGGTGCCGACCCATATTGAACACCCCAAATGAAAAGTAGCTGATTAATCGGAATATTCAACAGGCCCAACAATATGATTCGAGGCCAGTCCTCGCGGTCGATGGGCCGCAGGGTTGACCTTTGGAACACCATCCATGAGGCAAAGAATAACGCGGAGAATATTCCACGCATAAGCACGACCATCGTGGGATGCACAACCGTTGTGGCTGACTTCGCGACAAGATGCGTACTGGAGGCAATCAATTGCTGGAAAATCATCAGGGGAATCATCCAGCCTCCGCCAAAGCTGTATAAAGATCAATCACCCGATGCGCTTGCGCATCGTAGGCAAGCTCGGGGAAACGTTTCGTCATGCCAACAAAGGCCTGATATGTCTCTGGATGTCGAAGCCGTCGAATTGCCTCGGCAATCTGTCTTTCTGACAATTCCTCCGACACCATAACACCAACCGGATAATCCTCCATGATTGCTCGAAGGGCTGGCAGGTCCGTTACAAGTTGTGGGACACCTACCCGCATGAATTCGAAAAATTTATTTGGCAGGGCGTATCGATAGCTCTCACTAACGGGCTCTATCAACGTCAGCCCGATAGTGGCGCCCGCCGTCCACAATGGCAGTTCATCGTAGGGCTTGCTGCCCAGCCAGTGGATGCGACCACCCAGGCCCATATGAACGCCCATGTCCTTTAACTCTGCTAGCGCTGGGCCATCGCCGATGACGGCCAGATGCACATCCGTCTCGATTGTCATGGCGCGCATCATGGGGGCAAGGCCCCTTCCATGATGCACGACTCCCTGATACAAGGCCAGCACGGTGTTGGTGGATACTCCACAGGCTGCTCGCAGCAATCCAGTTGGAGCTATGCTAGCATTGGGTGGAGTATTCAGAACAACAACGGGTTGGAATGGCAGGCCGTAGCGTTGGGCGATTATGGCAGCGTCCAGCGGACCGGACACGGTGACGGCGTCGGCGCGCCGAATACAGATCCGTTCGATGTGTTCGATGATCCGTTGCCGCAGTCCCTGCCCTTGCAGGGGGCCGAGTGAAAACATGAATTCCCGTGCGTCGTACAGCATGGCGGGGGGGCGACGTTTCCCAGCAATCGCTCGGGCGGCGGTCAGGGCAAAGAAATCCATGGCGGCCACCACTCGGCAGGGTGGAGCAACGCGCACGGCAAAGCGGTGGAAGTTCCACCATCGGCGTGCGGCTCGACCGCCTGGATCGATCCATCGAAGCAGGTGGAAGGGTTCCTCCGCACCGCTGCCAGCCGCACAAACCTGTACCTGCAAGCCGGCATCGGCAAGGGTACGGGCGCAGTTCAGGGTTCGAGCATCCGTGGATACATCGGAAAGTGCCAGAAGCAGCACATCCGTCATGGCATGGTCAAGTGATACGTGGACCGCAGAATGCCGCGCGCATCAAAGCGCTCCTTGAAGGCAATCAGGCCCAACGATGGCGTCATGGGATTGGCATCCTTGGTATCCTGGGACACACCGATGTCTACCCATTCGTAACCATTATCCATGGCCCAGCGCACCGTTTCGTGCATGACAAGATAGATCGGCCGAAGGTGCTCGAACTCGTAGCGTAGCATGTTGTAGAAGCAGAGCACGACCTTCCGATTGGCCAGGAAGAGGAGCGATCCTGCTATTGGCTCGGCACCATGATAGACCATCATGAGTTTCAGCTTGTCAGGCACCAGCTCGCGCAAGCGAAGAAGATCATCGAGTGTATGCGTTGCCCTTGCGCCGTGCTTCGCCTTGTTTTCAGTAAGGATGCGGTGGAAGGTCTGATAGTCGTCCGAGTCATAGATGGTGATCTTCCGTTCGCGGAGGATCTTCCGAATACTCTTGCGGGCAGTCTGGTCAAAGCTGTCCAGGAAGTTCTCTCCGCGTTTCAGTTCGATGGCATGGGAGATATAGTGCAGCTCGAAATCGGCCTTGCGATATAGCATCGCATATTCGACGTGCTGGCTATAGTTGAGTGTATAGATCAGGGGCGGAGGGATAAGGAAAGCATGCTTGATGTCGTGGGACGTGCAGTAGTGACGAAAGGCATCCACGATGGCAAGGGACTTCTCGAAGGAAATATCGGCAGTCACAACGCCGCCATAGGATGCACCCGTTGGCGACCAGAATTCGCCCCTGGCGTTGATGCCACCCGGGATAACGGCAACGAGATGCTGGGCATCGAAGACCATCAGGTGATGCCACTGCCACTTGTCTTCGGGATGATAGTCCAGGAACCGTTGTAGATGAAACATCGTGCCATTGTTGGAAGCCTCCACGAAGGCATCCCACTGATGGCGATCATTGGCAGTATACGGACGGACGATAAGCTGGGCCATGGTCTTTCGGAGAAACGAACCACAAAGCTACGGCGTAATCGATGATTGTTGTTGACATGTTCCTTGCAGAATCTTTGAACGAGCACTGTATCTTTGCGGCGGTTTACTGTCGCGATTCGACACCATTTCTTGTTTCACTGGGAGGTCTCATGAAAACCCTCGCACTATCTCTATTTGCGGCGGCCGCTCTGACCGTCGGCGTCACCACAGCATCGGCACAAAGCCCCGACCAACAGTTTGGCCTTGGTGTGCAAGCTGGATCCGTCAACGGTGCAAACGTGGCCTATGCCTTGTCACCATCCATCCACCTTGGTGCTACCGTTGGTCTGGCTGTTGGCGACGTTCCAACCACCATCATGTTTGCACCGTATGGCAAGTTCATCCTGAAGGGTACGAAAGAGTTCAAGCCCTTCGTCCTTGGCCAGTTCTATGTTCAGCGAATGAGCACACAGGCCGTACCAGGTAGTCCCTCGGTGTCGAGCACGAATACGGGCCTTGCCTTCCACGGTGGCGCCGAGTGGTTTGCAACGCCAAACCTGGGAATCTATGGCATGGTTGGTGTCGTCGACATTCCATTCTATGACGGCGGCCAGTTGGCCGTTGGGGTCCTAAGCCCAACCATCGGCGTAGAGTGGTTCTTCTAAGCAGCAGATAACGATATACAGACGCTTCCAACAAGCGGCAGTGCTGGTTCCAAGACAGCGCTGCCGTTTTTTTTGCTATCCATTGTTCAGAACAGAAGAATACACGGCAGCCGTTTCGCCGCTCATGCGATGGTAGTCCCAATACGTCGCTCGAGCCAATCCTGCCGCTGCTAGGGCGCGTCGCTCTTCTGCGTTGCCGAGTATCTGTCCAACAAGACGCGCCAACGTTTCGGCATCCCCTATATCGGCTAGTAGTCCCGTTCGGCCATCGTCGACAATCTCCGGTATGCCGCCAGCCTTCGTGGCCACAACGGGGATACCACACATCTGTGCATCCAGCACAACGGAACCAAGCCCTTCCGTCTTCGACGTCATGAGAAAGACATCGAGGGCAGCAATAATGCCTCGTGGATACGAACGGAAACCGAGTAGAAAGACGGATCTGGATATCCCAAGTTCATCGATAAGAGCACGGATGTGCACTTCTTCGGGACCACTCCCAGCCAGCACGAAAGTCACATCAGCACGTCCCTGCAAGACGCGCATAGCCGTGCGCAGGAACGTTGGATGGTCCTTGTGATCTGCCAGTGCGCTCACGTTACCCACCAACAGGGCATCGTTTGGCAAACCTAGTTCCGCACGCAACGCTGCCCGCGCGGCGGGATCGCCAGACCAAGGCTCCACACCGTCGTGAACGACGTACAGGATGTCTGGTTGGACAGATGGCGCCAGAATGGCCTTAACGGCCGCACTGACGCAGATGTAGGCTTTAATGCTGGCGTGGCGATACTTCCATCGCGACGTCACGCTTCGTGATACGGGGAAGTCCACGCGCCGGCTTACGACAATGGGGGCCTTCATGCCGAACATGGTCGCGGCAACGACGGCAGCAGAATGGGCGTGGGAGTCATGCGTGTGAACGATGGCAATCTTCTCGCGTTCCACCTCGCGGGCGAGTGCTGCCGCCAGTGTGAAGCGACGGCTGGTATAGGCAACGGTGCAAGACTCGTGGACGAGGCGCTGCGCCAATTCCGATCCCTCGCGGCACAGCACATGCTGGCGAATCCCCAGGGCGTGAAGCCCACGGACAAGATAGACGAGCTGCTGTTCCCCACCCCGCCACGTTCGTGCGGTGGCAAGATGTAGGACGCCATCGTTGGACGTTGAAGTCGGCTTCGTCATGCTGGGAAGGGCGCTTCCGTTCCATGCGCGCGGAGCCACAAGCGTACACGCTCGGCATCGTCGGGCGTATCCACACTCATGAGCATCTGCTCCGTCTCCACACAAACGAACCGTGCACCGTCTTCCAGTAGCCGCAATTGTTCAAGCTTTTCACATTGTTCCAAGGCCGACGGCGGAAGCTGGACGTGGCGCTGAAGGGATGGCCACGTATATGCGTAGAGGCCGATATGTTTCCAGTACGTGTGGTGTTGCGTCCAATCGCTGCGATTCACATCTCGAATGGCTGGAACAGCAGCTCGCGAAAAGTAGAGGGCATGATTATTTGCACCTCGAACGACCTTGACAACGGCAGCATCGTCCAATTCGGCAGAAAACAGGATACGCGATATTGGCGTGGCAACGTCGGCGCCGCTTTGCTCTAGGGCGCGAACAAGTCCGTTAAGCAACTGGGGCTGCAGCAAGGGTTCATCCCCCTGGATGTTGACGACAATCGAGGGACGCAATCCGGCAGAACGAACGGCAGCGGCGCAGCGGTCGGAGCCACTGGGCAGGTCAGCCGCCGTCATCGTGACGTCGGCGCCGATCCGGCGAGCCTCGTCGGCGATTCGAACGTCATCAGTGGCAATGAGTACCCTGTCAAGATCAGACGCCCTGGCGGCACGCCAGACGCGTTCCAGCATGGTGCGTCCCTCCAGGTCCACAAGGGGTTTGCCAGGGAACCTGCTGGATGCATATCGAGCTGGAATGATACCCAATCGGGACATCACAGAACCTTGGGTACCTTGAAGAATGCCTCATTCTTTTTGGGCGCATTCGCCAGCGCCTCGGCTGTCGTCAGGCTTTCACCTGCTACATCGTCCCGTAACACATTGACGGTGTCGTGAACATGGGTCTGCGGGGCTACGTCATCGATGTCGAGGGTCGAGAGAACACCAACGTAGGATACGATATCATCGAACTGTTTGGCAAATCGCTCTACGTCGTCACCCGAAAACGATAGTTTGGCCAAATCGGCAATGGCTTTGATGTCGTCGTGTTTCATGCTGCAAAACTACGCTGAAACATGCTCTGCAATACGTGTGTGGACGTGTTCCATGGCACGCCGTTCGTCGGCACGCGATGGCATGTCCTTTGGAAGCTCAACCGCCGGAAGGATCATGCACTGTACGGTGCCACCCTTCAACCGCCAGGTACGTGCGGGCATGATGGCAGCGGTTCCAATGAGTGCCACCGGTACAAGTGGACGTCCAGCACGGGCCGCCAGGGTAAATGCTCCTCGCTTGAACGCACCCAGGCTTCCATCTGCACTGCGGGTTCCTTCGGGAAAGACAACGACGGACGACCCCATGCGCATGGACTGGACAGCTTGTTCGATTTGCGCAGCGGCCTCGCGTGAGTTATCGCGATCAACGGCTATGAAGGGCGACATACGAAGCCCCCATCCGAACACCGGTATCGACGCAAGCTCCCGTTTGTACATGATGCGGATGTTGTCAGGAACAGTAGCAAGCAACACAGGTATATCGAACAAACTGGCATGATTGGCTACATAGATGTACCGTTGACCTGGCTGAACATGTTCGGAACCAGAGAGCTGAACACGTATCCCTGCCAGACGCAATAGCCATCTGCTCCATGATCGTGCATACACGAAAAAAATGTCGAGGTCACGGAACAGCGCCATGTGTAGCATAACGGCCACGGAATACGCAACCGTAACGACAGCTATGCCCAGGAATGCTAGGATGGATCGTACCATACGATGCAAACTACGCACAACTCATGCGGCGCGAAATGCTAGATTCGCACCGTGGTCTACTGATTTCAACAAACGAGGTTGTCATGCAAACGTTGTGGCTGATATTCTGTCTGGCAGTGGTGGCTGCCATGCCATCCATGGCACAGGATTCCACACAAGCCGATCGGGAAGTTCCTCTGCGTATGGGGACAGAAGAATTCTGGGCCGTTGGACTGCAGGCGGGCACCTCTACCGGCTGGGGTTTGTCCGCCCGGTACACCCCGGCCTCACGGTGGGCCTTCGAGGTTAACGGTATTTACACAACTCTTGGGTCAAAGCGCAGCACATGGTCCCTGGCCGCCGAAGCACAATTCGAGCTGGAGACAGCCTTCGACCATCGCGTCTACCTTATGGCAGGCGCTGGATATCACTTTTGGAGTGACAGCGAACGCAACAATGATCTCAACAAACCTTTCCGTGCCGGCGTAGGCCCAGCCTATGAGTGGTTCTTCTCCCGTCGCGCTTCCTTGGCCGCTGAACTGCCCATTACGGTCTTCTTTGGCGATCGCCTTGAAGTTTATCCCTTTCCCCAGCTTCAATTCATGTACTATTTTCAGGTGCGCTAACCATGCCCGGCCTCGATGAACTCGCGAAACTCCTCCCCACAACCCCCTCGGAAGGGGGCCCTGGCTCAAAACAGGAAGCACGTCGCGGCTACAATGGCGAAGTCCTTCGTCTGAAGGTCTTCAGCCAAAAGCGCAAGGGCAAGATGTTTACCATCGCCCAGGGCTTTCAAAGCCATCCGATGGAACTAAACAGATTGTTGGATCTGGGAAGGAAGAAGTTGGGAGCAGGCGGACAACTCGTGGACCAGACGCTGGAATTCCAAGGCGACCATACAGCACGCCTGAAGGAGATCCTGAAAGCCGAAGGTTATCGGTTTGCTTGAGCGGCGAGAATCATCGATGGATTGAGGCCAACGGAGTATTCCGCAAGCCGCCGCCCATCAAGGCCCACCTCAAGGAGGCTACCGTCCGTGACATACTGGCGGGCGTTGCAAATCCATAACACAGCACGGTCTTCATCCACGGACAATCCATACCAAACGTCGCTGCTCTCATTCCGCAGAATGGACGTTGCCGTTGCCACGCCTACGTCACATCGAAGGACTGCACCGCTGACAAGCGCATAAATGCTGCCTGTAGAAGCAGCTAGGGTCATTCGCCCCGGAGAGCGTAAGCGCCACCTGCCAAGCTCGGACCACGTCCGCATGTCGTAGCAAACAATGCCTCCAAGGGAGTCCGGCAGTGAGGTCCGATGGCGCCATGAAATCCAGCAACGCCTACGCTGCCTGTCAACAAGCACGTCTCCAACGTTGGGCAAATCGCGAAGCACGCGCACGCGTGCCAAATCGCTCCGCTGATACACGTATACCGAGCCTGCATCAGCCTCGCGATAGCGTAAATCTCCGAGCCCGGAATTGGCAACAACGATAAGCTGACCATCCGTGGCAATCCCCTCGGGAGCAGGCCCCGTGGGTACGGATTCTACCGTGATCTGCAACGTGCGCGCATCGATCTCCGTCATGGAGTCGTCATTGAGGTTCGTCACGTAGATGGTTGCCCCGTTTCCTACAGCCATCCGATACGGCTCCTTCCGGCCTGGCATACGAATGCGTCCCAGCCAGTGGCCTGTCGATCGCCGAAAGACCTCGATCGTGCGCGTCGTATTCACGGCCACATACATGGTGTCGCCTATGGCCACCATATCGGACCCCGTGTCTCCGAGACGAATCTCGGGATTCACGTAGCCTACGACATCCCGAATGGTGTTCATTGTACCAGGCACAACGTAGGAGATCGTGCTGTTGTCCTGACGCCACAAGCCTTCGCACAACACATAGTATCCACCCGGAATCAACGTTCCGCCGCCCCCAGTGGGTGCCTCCGGGACTGGCACGCAGGAAGACCCACCAAGTGCCACCAGAACGATGCAGGCGATCATCCATGGTAGGCTTTTCATCGGAGAACCTTGTAAACAAGACGTGTGGAAGGGTCCGTGTACCGGACGAGATATAGGCCTGGTGGCAACTTCTGCAAGGATATCTCGGAGATACCTGGCTCCAGATACTGCGTTTCCACCAAACGCCCCGCGGGCGTGTACATGTCTACCATGGCAGTTGACGGCGCATATACGGTCAGCAGCTCGCTGGTGGCAGCAAACTGCACGCTGGCCGAGAACGCTCTTGGTACCGCATGAATGGCAACGATGGCATCAAGGTCGAAACCGGTCAAGGTGGGGTCATACGATGGATGCTGTGGATTGTCGATGATGGCTCCCGTGCGGTCCCGAATGCGAACCCATCGCACCGAATCCGCCCCTATGGTGGCCAAGTCGAAGCGGTCGCCTCCACCAGTGGGTTCGCCTATCCGCTGCGTGGCGTCAACGGGTGCCGTTCCGGCACAGCCAGCAAGCGTCTCCAAGGAATCGCAGGCGAACGTTGCCCATGTCACCCCGTCAGTGCTCACCGATACTTCGCCGGGCTCTGCAAACAATCGCCCACGTCCATACCGGAAGGCATTTTCCAAAACGACGAAGTCATCACCTGGCTCGTCAATGATAACCCGGTTGATAAACCCAACGATAATCTCTCCACCGCGCCCGAGTGAACAGATTTCCCGCGGATCCATACTGCCGGAAGTAGGCCGTGCTTGGGGGTCGGGTCCGCGCAGGACGTTCGCTGGAAAGAACACGGGCCCTTGCCCTACGTTCTGGCCTGTGCCGGGAGAGAAACTCAATACCGTGTCAGCGAACCAGACATTCGGTACCTGGGCCTGTGCCGTCAGGCACAGGAGCATGCCGATCAGGGTGGACATCAGGCGCCGAGGCCCCTTTCCCACGTTGACATGGTTGAACGGGCAATGCCTGCAGCCAGAACCACAGCATGTTCCACGGCGCCGGTGATAGTCTGCGGTAAACACGGCATAACCCGTCACTGGATCGCGATAGGTATCGCGACCCTGCTCAAGTGCTTCGGAATGAAGCTTGTTTATCAACGTAGTCACTGATTCGTTGGATTCCATGAGCTGTCCAATCGTATGCGAATCATCCTTCCAGGCATGGGAAATCCCCGAACGACGGCATACCGTTCGTCGAAGAGATTGTCACACTGCAGACGCACATGTGCCTGCAACGCGCCGATGGCACCGTGGGCGCCAACGCTAACGTTGGCAAGGGAGAACGGGCGAAGCAGTGATGTAAACTCGGCTCCTGGCTGGGCATACCGGAACGACGTGTAGGACCACTGTGCTGCCGTGCTGAAGAACTCATTCTGCCAGGCAAGGGCTGCCGAGAATAGCTCTGGCGGACTATACGGGATCGCTGTACCGTCGATTCCAGGCCTATCTGACTGATCCGTAATCGACTGCCGTGTGTATGATGCCGAAGCCACAATTCCTTTCCAGGGTAGCACCACGGTAACACCCGCTTCCACACCGACGGCGTGGGCCATGGCCACATTGCGCGCACTGGTTGTTACGGGGCCAGTGGGTACGCTGACGATCATATTTGTTG
>JALOMA010000277.1 GCA_025455735.1 Candidatus Kapaibacterium sp. | reverse complement strand
CGCCTCCACGGGAGTCGGCGAGTGCGGGACTGTTTCCAGTACCTCGTTGGGAAAGATCGCCAGGGAACGGAGTACGACCGGAACGTTCGTAGGGAGTCCGCCTTCCTAGGCCATCGGTCTTCACTGCGAGGTTGGAATTATCCCCTCCGATTCCTTTCCACACACGACTATCAATGGACCAGTCGCCGAAACGTTTTCCGTAGCGCATGTTGCCTGCAATCAAGCCAGTGTCGGCTGGGTTGTAGAATTTGTCGTACATGCCACGGGCAACAAGAGTGTCGGCATTCGGAATGGAAACGTCGAGTGCTATGAAATGTCTGCCATCAAATTCTGGCGGACGATATGTTACGAGATAGTAGTTGCGTATTGACGAATAGATGTCGGCAAAAATGCCCATTAATTCATCTGTCGTGTATGCACGATAGTACTTGCCGCCAGTGTAGGTGGCAAGGGCTTCCAATTCATGGTCGATAGCGTAGGCAAATCCAACAGTGAAGATGTTGACATTGTTGCGAACTGCTAGTTCAAGGATGTCCCCTTGTTTACCCTTGGACGTATTTTCATCACCATCGGCAAAAATCACAAGAATTTTCGGGGCTTCGATTGGCTGTTCCTTGAACTGTAGCATGGCAGACAGAATGCCATCGTACGTTGAAGAATACAGTCCGCCTGCCTCATCCTTATGCATACGCCACGCAGGATTGATGACAGCCGTATCGTTGGACAGTGGGAAAACGGTGGTCACGTTCTTGTGCCAGGTCGTAAGGCCAATAAAGTCGCAGGGCCTCTTCATGCTCAGGAAAAGGTCGGTACCGCGTTTGATAGCATTCCAAGCGCCTTTCATGGAGCCCGAGAAGTCAAGTCCCAGAGAGATATAGGTTGGTATGGAATCCTTGTCGCCAAACTCCCGGATCGTGTACGTACCAATCACGGTGTCACGTTTTCGCCGTCCATTGCCGATAGTCTCTCGAAGCGTTCTGAAGTAGTCGGGTGCGCCATCGCGCTTGTATGGTTGCGCCATGTTGGTAACGACGTAACCATTGCTATCCAACACGCGCACGAACATGCGAATGGAGTCAGGATATGCATAGTGTTCTACCTTCCAGACGTCGGCGCTCAGGCGCGTGAGATCCATGATGCTATCAATGTGCCTCGTCTGTGAGAACCGCACTGACTGCACTCGTTCGCTTCCTTTGCGTAGGTCGAACTGGTCATTGAACGCATACCGGCTGGAACACCCAACAATCACCATCAGGATGATGATGAGCGAAAGGGACCATGACAGAACAGAAGGAAATCTCATGAAGCAAGGACTGTGGCAATCGTCATACCATCACCAAGAGGTACAAGGGTAGCTTGAAGGCGCGGGTGCGAGGCGACGTAGCTGTTGAATGACCTGATTCCGTGAACGTTCTCTGGCTCGAACGTCGTTTGCTCGTTGGCCACCTCACCCCATGCCAAAGCGTTATCACCAATGATCACGCCACCAGGCCGCATCATTGGCAGGACAGCTTCGACGTATTTGGCATAGTTCGGTTTGTCAGCGTCGATGAACACGGCGTCAAACTGCTCGGTGGGATCCAAGGCGGCCAAGGAATCCAGTGCAGGTCCTACAACGACGTTGATGACGCTCCCCAAGCCGGCTTCGTGTGCCTTTCGTGTCATGAATTCCGCATACGTTGGGTGAAGCTCCAGCGCGGTCAGCGTGCCGTGCGGTGGCAGTGCACGGGCCATGGCAATGGCAGAATAGCCAGCGAGCGAACCGATTTCCAAAATAGTAGTAGCACCGATGGCCCGTAGGAGGACCTGTAAAAAACCAGTTTGTTCAGGGGCAATATGGATCGGAGGTATGCCAGCCGCCTCGGCCTCGGTGCGGAGTGTGCGGAGGAAGTCGTCTTCTGCCGAAAAAAGATCGGCAATGTATTGGTTGAGTTCTGGCGTCAGGGCGGTGGATGTGGTGGACATACAGGATGGATTGGTGGATCAACGATGCCCAATGCCAACATTGACGTTAACACCGGACTTCCTGGCGGACTTTACAAACCTATTGAGTTCCGAAAGCGCAGAGTCCAGGCGCGCTCCAAGACTAGTATCATACAGCAGCCTATTGGCAACACTACCATTGCTGCGCATATCGGTGACAACGCCGTTGACATTCGCCACTAACGAGTCTACGCCACCCAACGTAGCGTCCACACGTTTGATGATGGTATTGGCTTCGCCAACAGTCTTATTCAAATCATCGAGGAGACTTGCCACCTTGGGTTCGTTGTTGTTCACTGCCAAACGAATCTCATCAACCAGCAATCCGGCATTGCGCAGCGTGCGTTGAAGGTCCGCTTTGTTATCGGTGACGAAGGACCGTAAATCTGTCACGAGCAATGCACCGTCAGAGGTTATCGTGCGAACATTTGCCATCACCATGCCATCGGCAAGCAGCCCCGTGACGGAGGCTGAGATGGTATCCAGACGTTTGATGAGCGACTGGACATCACCCGAAACGGAACCCAAATCATCCACCAGCGACACGATGTCTGCTGCCACCGTACCGGGTATAACCGTTCCAACGCGGTAGCTTCCGCGTGTTCCGGGAGTAATTTCCAGCTTCTTTCCACCTGTTATCTCGAGAATGCTCACACGCGCCGAGACGTCTTCGCGCAGGTCGCTGAT
>JALOMA010000088.1 GCA_025455735.1 Candidatus Kapaibacterium sp. | reverse complement strand
TGGAGGAGCGACAAGCCGATGAAGATTCGCTCCTGATGGAATGTGCTTGCACTCACGCCTACAATCGGCAGCAATTCCGTTTGAACCACTGGAAGAGGCTTACAGCATACAACCTGCCTGGCGTGACTGTGGGGTGAGACAGAGTTTGCGTGATCAGAAATCACTTGTTGCATCGCACATGAGTTGCAGGTTGTGTCAGGTACGCTTGAATGCGTCCCGAGGAATCCATGACGTGAAGAAACGACGCCTTGCCCATCTTGCGGATGGCCATGATACGTCCAGCGATCGATACGGTGCCCAGCGCGTCCGGCACTTCGTCCGAAAACGCTGCAAGGATGTCAGCGGCACCATGGGTTCGTTCGAAGGAAACTGGATAGGGGTTTACCCCCGCGGCACGCAGTTCGTGAAGTTCTTCAATGCGGCGACGTTCTTGGTCGTTTCGTGTAAGGTCAGACATGAATTTCTTGATGGCGTTGTTCAACGAAACCACAAAACTACCAAAGGCCAGTCCAACGCGGTGTGCTGTTCACATGTCACTAGGTTAACCGTTGACGTTGTGGGCAGGCTGTCCTGTTGCGCGATGACAGCGGCGCAGTAGATTTGCCTCATGCCAGACGTACAAAACAGTATTGGTCATGACCAGCAGGATGATCTCCGACATCGCATCATAGCACGGGCCGAAGAACTGTTTCTCGCGAATGGCTACTCAACCACTACGGCGAAGCACTTGGCCGATTCACTTGGAATCAGCAAAAAAACTCTCTATCGTGTTTTCGGCAGCAAGGAGGACATCCTGTACGCCGTTGTTCTCCGCATCACACAATCCGTCACGGCTCGCTCCGAAGTTCTCTTCGCAAATCGATCCCGCCCACCCCGTGAGCGCATTTGGGACCTTATGTCGCTGTTAACCTCACAGTACGCCCGGTTGCGTGTGCCTGGAGTACTCGACGATATTCGTAGGAATGCCCCTGTCGTATGGGCCATGTTTCAAGAGTGGCGCAGAAACGGTGTGGACCGCTTTGAGGAACTCCTCAGGGAAGGTATTGCATGTCACGATGTGCGAAACGATGTGCCCTTGACGGACATGGTCAGCGTGTATCATGCCATGGTCAATGCCTGCATGGAAGTTATCATTACGTCGGATGGAGCCATTCCTCCCGAGCGTATTTGTGCCACCTACATGGAGGTGTTCTTTCACGGTATCCTTCCTGAGCCACGCTTGAGGACGCCATGAGACGCTACCCTCTGGCTAGAGAACGCGTACTGGATGCTGCAGAACACCTGTTCGTTCGGTACGGCTACGTGAAGGTTACTACGGAAGAGATTGCCCGCGATGCTGGCCTTTCGAAAAAAACACTGTATGAGCTATTCGCAGCCAAATCAGCAATAGTAACTGCGTTGAGTATCCGATCAGGAAGATCAATCCTCTTCGCTCTTCGTGATGTCCTTGATGCGTCGCCAACGGCGTTCTCCACCGCATTCTCTCGGTTCCTCGCTGTTGCCGCCAACGCGAACGCTCGATTCAGTGGACCGCTACGTTCGGACCTTGCTCTCGCCGAGCCTGCTTTGTATTGCCGCATTGATGGCTTGCGCCGGCGATTCCTGCGTGACGCACTTAAACGAACGCTTACGCGCGGTCAGGAAATGGGAAGCATTCGGTCAACATTGGATATGGATGGAACTGCAATCGTGCTCCAATCCGCGCTAGACACCATGCTCCACCCCGACAGTACGCAGTCCAGCCCTCGTCCGCTGCCTGATTCCGAAACAATACTCTCCATTCTCCTCTTGGGCATTTCGGCCCAGACCACAGTTCATGGATAAATGTGGACAAGTCTTGGCTCTTTTGGGGACATTCCTCTTGACAAGCTTCTTGAAAAACTGTATGTTTGCACACAGAGTTTAACTCTGAGAAGCTTGGACAACATACGCACACCATTCTTCTTGTGTGAAGAATCAGTGACAGCCAGTAAAAAAATCTGGCACTTGTGTTTGGATTGTTTGACAAGCTTCGTATATTCGCAGAACGTGACAGCGAGCCTAGGAAACGAAGCTCGTACGTAAACCCCCTCATAATGCCTCTCGCCCCACACCAAGCGGGAGGTCTTTTTTTTGTGGCAAGTTATCCTAGAATTAACGGTTCTTTCGCCGTTGTCTTGCCGCCTCGAAGAGGAGAATACCTGAGGCTACGCTAGCGTTTAAGGAGCCAACGCGTCCAATCATGGGAATTTGTACAACGGCATCGCACAGTTCTTGTACACGAGGGTGCAGCCCCTCTCCTTCATTGCCGATAACGATCAGCACTGGTCCTTGCCAGACATCTTCGTCGTAGGAATACGGCGCAGGAACTGCTGACCCAACAACACGGATACCGCGGGAGCGGACGTATTTGATGGTATCGCTGATACGATTCACCCTTGCAACAGGTAGATGTTCCAATGCGCCAGCGGAGGCCTTGATTGCGGCTGGCGTGATTGGTGCAGAATAGCGAATGGGCATGATGAGACCACGAGCCCCAGCACATTCTGCACTCCGTGCAATGGCGCCAATGTTATGTGGATCGGTCAGCCCATCGAGGGCAACAAGAATTGGATGACGTTCCAGCTCCAAGGCACCATCCACGAGGTCTTCCAACGTCATGGCCTGCGACGTTGACCGTAACGCAAGAACTCCCTGAGCGTCATTGCGCGCCAGGCCGAGAGACAACTCAAGTTCATTGAACTTGCGCCTGTCCATGACGGCGACGTGTACTCCTGAGCGTTTGGCGGCCATTCGTAGAGCGGCCATGGTCGTATCATCGGCACCATAGGCAATCAATATCTTGGCTAGGCTGGTACCTGCCTCCAGAGCTTCATGAACAGCACGGCGGCCAACAACATAGAGAGACGCGTCATCCATTCAGGAATCCAGTTCGGAGAGGATGTGAGAAAAAACATCGGCACAATGAACAACGTCCATAAAGCGACAATAGAGCGGAGCTGGAGCAATACGGATAACGGAAGGACTTCGCCAGTCAACCATCACGCCGTTTGCAATGAAGGCATCGAAGATTCTCTTGCCGTGCTGGTCAAAATGCACCGACAGTTGGGCTCCGCGGCGCTCTGGTTGTTTTGGAGTGATAATTCGAATCCACGAACGATCACCGATTGCAAGACTCACCGCTTCCCAGAGAAGCCCCGTCAGAGCATCCCGTTTGGTACTAATTCGCTCCATCGTTGCTTCTACATGAATGTCCAATGCTGCGCGATGCGCAGCCAACGATAAGACTGGGGCGTTGCTGAGCTGCCAGCCATCTGCACCAACGGTTGGTCGAAAACCGTGTTCCATGGCAAACCTTGTGGCTTCATCGTTGCCCCACCAGCCCGCAAGGCGCGGCAGTGCTGGTGAATCAGCATGTCGCTCGTGAACGAAGGCGCCCCCAACGCCGCCAGGACCGGAGTTGAGATACTTGTATGAGCACCATACGGCGAAGTCAGGGCCCCATTCATGAAGGTTCAATGGTACGTTTCCAACGGCATGGGCAAGGTCAAATCCAACAACGGCACCCACGGCGTGACCAGCCTTCGTGATGTTCTCGATATCAAAACGCTCTCCCGTGTAGAAGTGCACGCCAGAAAAAAGTATCAAGGCCAGCGAGTCACCAAGTTCGTGGATAGCGTCAAGAATCTGCTCTGGGCTGATTGTGTATGCACCTGGAAGAGGTTGCAGTTCAAGCATGGTTTCAAGCGGATCCAGACCTCGCGATCGGATGTGGGTCTCAATCGCATAGCGATCGGAGGGAAACTCCCGACCCGCCAACAGGACCTTTGTTCTCGTACCGTGTGGGCGATAGAACGACGTCATCAGCAAGTGAAGATTTACCGTCAGACTATTCATAGCCACCACTTCATGGGGCAGTGCACCAACGATATGGCAAAGCTGATCAACCACCGTCTTGTGATACGAAAACCATGGACGCGCAGCAGCGAAGTGTCCTTCCACAGCACGGAGTTGCCACTCCGTAAGCTCTGCCTGAACTGCATCCATGGTACTCTTGGGAAGAAGGCCCAATGAGTTTCCGCACATGTACACTGCGGGTCGACCATTATGCTGGGGTAGGTGAAATCGATCACGGAAGGTTGCAAGCGCGTCGGTCTTGTCAAGCTCAGCAGCTCTTTTCTCAAGGTCGGCAGAAACGCCCATGAAATACTCCTTCGTAACTGATGGCCGCGAAAATTGTCGATGGTCTGGCTGACGCAATTTGCAGTGCAGCGTTAGCTTCCTAACTTCGTTACACCTATGACCTGCCCATAACACTCAATGACTGTCATCAAAACACTCATCGTCGGCTTGACTGCCTGTCTTATTGTTGGATTCTCCAGCTGTAGCAACTACTTGGACAAGCCGCGTCCCATTTTTGTGCGTTGTACCGGGGCAAAGGCGATCTTTCTCCGTGATGCACAAGGGATCTTTGAACGTAACGGATATACTGTTCAGTCCGTGGACACCGTAGCGGGCAGACTCGTCGCGTTTGACTCAGTAGAAAACGTCCGCTATCGGTACACGTCTCTTGTGCGTACCTGGACGTTGTCGTACGTCACGAGAGACTCCGTCCGTATCGATGTCGAGAGCCTTTCAACGCGTCTTGATGATTCCGATGTTCGCCAGACATGGGATAAGCGTTGGGCAGGCGAAGACGTTCGCGAATGGATGCGCCCTGTGCTTATCTCGCTGGAAACGAGCTGCGGATTGGGCAATCCCCTTACGCCGCGGTAAGATCCAAATCATCTGGCACGTCGATTTCCATCAGCAACATTGCCGATGCGATGGTCTTACCTTGGGCATCCAGTTTAAGCGACACGGTGCCGCCGCCGCCTAGGGTATTGTGGAGAACGAAATTGATGGCCCACAGATTAGGCATCTCGTATCGATCGACTGGTCCAAAACAGATGCCGTCGAAATGCTGTTTCACGCGTTCCGTCGTGAGCGCATCACGAATGATCGGATACCATTCTTCGCGATAGGCAATGACGCCACAGTTTGCGGCGTCGCCTTTGTCGCCACTGCGGGCATGGGCGAGTTTTGATAGCTGTACCTTCATGTGCGCAAGATACGACCACACCAAACGTCTTCACGCATAGCATCACCTGCAATGGGCCCGAAACGTTCGGTTTTGGGTAATTTTGCAGCCCTCATTACTTACCAACCGGAGCCGGCCATGAACCGCGTCATGTTCAAGTCGAAGCTGCATCGGGCCCGTATTACGCAGGCTGATTTATACTATGAAGGCAGCCTGACGATCGATGAAGAACTGATGGAAGCAGCCGATCTCATCGCCTACGAAAAGGTAGCTGTTGTCAACATCAACAACGGTGAGCGTTTCGAAACGTATGTCATCCCCGGAACCCGCGGCAGCAAACATATTTGTTTGAATGGCGCGGCTGCCAGGAAAGGTGCTGTTGGTGACGATGTCATCATCATTTCGTATACCACCATGCCGGATGACGAAGCGCGCACGTACAATCCCACGGTTGTGCTCGTCAACGAACGTAACGAGATTGTCTCCACGTCTCACTCTGTCGAAGCATACACGCACTATCCCCAACGCAACTGATCATTATGAGTGATTCCCGTCGCGACCTTGCCGTCGTTGTCATGGCTGCTGGCAAGGGTACCCGCATGGGGTCCCCCGACCGTGCCAAGGTACTTACTCCACTCGCGGGGCGTCCACTGCTACGTTACGTCCTGGACCTTGCTGCAGACTTGGGTGCGCAAGACGTCATTGTGATTGCTGGACATCAGCGCGAAGCCGTATCATCCTTCGTTTCCCAAGCGGCACCGCATGCAAACGTTGCAATTCAAGATCAACAACTTGGCACTGGCCACGCCGTCATGCAGGCGCAGCCCTTCCTGGAAGGCCGCGCAATCGATGTCCTGATTCTCAGTGGCGACGTCCCCTTGCTGACGTCGACGACTCTCACCGCTTTGCAAGAGACATTCCACTCCACGAGGTCTGCCCTCTCACTTCTTACCACAGTACTGCCTGACCCAACTGGATATGGCCGTGTTGTCCGTGCCGAGACAGGGGCCGTGGCACGTATTGTTGAGCACAAGGACGCAACTCCGGACGAGGCGGCGATCACCGAAATCAATGCCGGTATCTACATTGTGCAGTCGGAAGTGCTCTTTCCAGCACTGGAGAGGCTTACCAATGCGAATGCACAAGGCGAGTATTACCTCACGGATATTGTAGGTCTGTTGATCGATGATGGGCATATGGTGACGGCAGTCACGGTAGAGAACCGTTCCGAGGTTCATGGCATCAATACCCCAGCCGACCTCGATCAGGCGGCCCGCATGCTATCTGAGCGAGTTCCATCATGATCCAGGCAATTGACCATGTCGGTATTGCAGTGCGCAATCTTGATGAGTCCATGGAACTCTACCGGACTATCTTTGGCATCCAAGACTTCCACCGCGAACAGGTGCAGTCTCAACGTGTCGATATTGCCTCGTTCGTTCTCAACGGTGTCCGAATTGAACTCACTGCTCCAACGTCCGACGATTCGCCCATTGCGACCTTCATTGCGAAGCGAGGCGAGGGAATCCATCACGTTGCATTTCGGACGAACGACGTACAAGCCGATCTGGAACGACTGAACAGCAGTGGAGTGGCTCTTATCAACAGCTCTCCTGTGCCTGGTGCTCACAACATGGACATCGCCTTCCTTCATCCGAAGTCCACGGGTGGTGTCCTGATGGAACTCTGCATGGACGCTTCGCATTCGGCGAAGAACTCGACTCCCTGAAATACACTAGAACCTTACCAAAGACTTATGGCATTTCTTACGCTTCTCCGCCACGGAGAATCCCAATGGAATCTCGAAAATCGTTTCACAGGCTGGGTGGATGTTGATCTCTCGCCACGAGGAGAACGTGAAGCGCGCGCTGCTGGCGTGGTTCTTCGAGATATTCCCATTGACGTCGTATTTACGTCAGCCCTAACACGGGCGCAGCGGACGGCACGGATTGCCCTTGACGCTGCGGGCAAGCTGGAATGTCCTACGCATCAAAGTGCGAAATTGAATGAGCGCCATTATGGCGACTTGCAAGGTCTCAACAAGGCAGAAACGGCCCAACGATATGGCGACGAACAGGTAAGGATTTGGCGGCGAAGTTATGACGTCCCCCCACCGAATGGAGAGTCACTCAAGGACACCCGTGATCGCGTCCTCCCCTATTTCGAAGAACACGTAGTGCCATTATTGAAAGCGGGGTCCAACGTTTTGGTTGTTGCCCATGGCAATTCCTTGCGGGCCCTGATCATGGCGTTGGAGGACCTCACTCCGGAACAGATTCTTGCTCGTGAACTGCCCACAGGCGTACCGTTAACTTATGAACTCTCCGAGGATCTTGTCATTGTTTCGTATACCGTTCACACGCCAGCAATGTAACCTTGCTGTAGTGTTTGCTGTCGCCGCTCTCCTGTCTTTCGGTACAACTCACGCGCAGCAACAACCCAACACCTCTCTTCTTCCCGCAATGAGGCAGGAATTGGATAGGTCCATCCAGTCGCTGAGCGGTCGGGAACGTCCCCCATACTTCTTGTCGTACACCATCAGTGACGTCCGATCAACGATCCTAGCAGCATCATTCGGGGCCATGGAATCTGACGCACACGTGCAGCGGCGAATCTTGGACGTCGACCTCCGTGTAGGAAGTTATGAGCTGGATAATACGCGAAGTATTCGTGGCGTGGCGTTCGAGCTTGGTCGCGGTAGTCGCGGCGTTTCTCTGCCAGTCGACGACAACAGCGACGCCATACGCTCGGCCTTGTGGTTGGCCACGGATCGTGCGTATAAATCAGCGGAAGAACGTCTGGGGAAGGTCCTGACGAATCGCCAGGTCAAGGTACGCGAGGAAGACACATCGGCAGACATGTCCAGGGAAAAGGCACACCGGCATGTTGACGCTGATGTGCCTTTTACGTTCGACACTGCCGCTTGGCGAACACGTGTGCGCTCCTTGAGTGCCTTGTTTCAAGGCCACGGCGAGCTATATCAAGGGCGTGTGACATTTCAGGCAGACTATCTTGTCAAGTACTTCGTGAACAGCGAAGGCAGTGAGATTCGCACTGTGGAGCCGATCGTCAAGATGTTCCTACTTGTCAAGACAAAGGCAGAAGATGGCATGTCTTTGCCTTTGTACACCTCCTACACGGCTTTTCACCCAGATCGGCTTCCATCAGAATCAGTAATGCGCGCCGAAGCCCTCTCCATGATTCAGCGAGCAAAAAAACTAAAGGACGCTCCACTCGCAGAGACGTACACTGGACCAGCCATTCTGAGTGGCCGATCTGCAGGCGTGTTCTTTCATGAGATATTCGGTCATCGCGTGGAAGGTCATCGGCAAAAGGATGCCAACTCCAGCCAGACCTTCAAGGCCTTCTTGAACAAGAGTATTCTTCCCGACTTCATTAATGTCGTATTCGATCCAACGCTAAGAGAACGCGGTGGCGTTGACGTCGTGGGACATTACCACTATGACGACGAGGGAATTCCTGGTGAACGTGTCGTTGCCGTTGACAAAGGCATTTTCAAGAACTTCCTCATGTCTCGCTCACCCATCGAGAACTTTCCAACGTCCAACGGCCATGGCCGCCGTCAGGCGGGATTTAAGTGTGTTTCACGTCAGTCCAACTTGATTGTCGAAGCCACACGGACGGTGCCATATGACTCTCTTCGCACCTTACTTCGCGCAGAATGTCTGCGCCAGAACAAGGAATACGGACTCTATTTCGATGATATCCAAGGCGGCTTTACGTTTACCGGGCGTACGGTCCCGAATGCATTCAACGTACAGCCACTTGTTGTGTACAAGGTGTTTGCAGATGGTAGGCCAGATGAACTTGTACGGGGCGTTGACTTAATCGGAACACCATTGACGACCTTTAACAACATTGTTGCGGCTGCTGATGACGTAGGCATTTTCAACGGCGTATGTGGTGCAGAGTCTGGTGGTGTTCCCGTCAGCGCCAGTTCGCCAAGCCTGCTGGTGAGCACCATCGAAGTACAGAAGAAACAAAAGTCTCAAGCGAAACTTCCTATCCTGGCGGACCCAACGACGGACATGGGAGGGCGACCATGATAGCCACAATGCCAGTAATCGTCGTTGCCATATTGCTGTTCACAGCCATTGTTCCATGCCAGGCCCAGCATCCCGACACTGCCCTCGTATTCAGAGCCATGCGCGCTGAACTGGATAGGTCGATGCGAGAACTACGCCTAGGGGACTTGGAGCGGCCATATCATATCGAATACCTCCTTACGGTGCGGCGGCGCGTTGGTGCTCACGGTGTTCTTGGCAGTGTAGAGGACCAGGATACGGGAACCTCGGCAACGGTTACCGTTCGGGTTCGCGTGGGCAATGAGACATTCGACAACACGAATTTCTTCGATGTCTCGCTTGGCTTCTTCGGAACAAGTGATGATGAAGAGGCATTTCGCAACCGTCGGCTGCCATTTGAACTGAACGAGCGCACCCTGCGCCGTGAATTGTGGCTTGCAACGGACGCATGCTACAAACAAGCGGTAGAGCTGTTCGCAAAAAAACAGGCGGCCATTAAAAATCGCACCCGGATTGATACCATTCCGGATTTTATCCTCCTTCCACCAGCCGCCGACGCTGAAACGCGACTCTCCACGATTCGTGGTTCCATTTCCGATGCACGCGTATTGGTTTCGGACGTGTCTGCCATCTTTGCTGCCTATCCCGACATTCAGAGCTCGCGTGTAGGAATGGAAATAGTGCCAGAGGAAACGTTCTACATGTCCACAGAAGGACGTCGTTTCCATAAGGTGGAGGTTTTTACCGGTATCGAGATGATTGCCGTGACGCAAGCGGACGATGGTATGCCCTTGGCACAGACGTATGCGGCTTATGGCGTATCGCCATCCGACCTTCCACCACGTGATTCGCTCCTGCGTGCTGCCCGTGCCATTGCCAACATCCTTGTACGCCAGAAGACAGCACCGATCATCGAGGCATATTCTGGCCCAGTGCTTGTAGAAGGCCAAGCCGCTGGCGAGTTGTTCGCTCAACACTTCGCACCGAACCTTGTTGCCCAACGGTCTCCAATCAGTGAAGGCGGTTTTTCCACGAACGATCGTTTCTCGG
>JALOMA010000087.1 GCA_025455735.1 Candidatus Kapaibacterium sp. | reverse complement strand
GCCGTTGCTATCCGCAATCTTCGTGCTGGAGGCTAACGAACGATCATTACGGGTAAACGTACCATGGTACCGTACTGCCCCTGAAGATGAACACAATGCCAGCCTGAACGCGCTCCATCCAGCCCTATGACCAACTGACTACTCCCCTCCGGAATGTCTACCTCTTGGTGATGCACGATGCGCCCAACGGCATCAGTACAGATGATGGTGGCACCTTCTGGCCGGACTGATGTGACGTTCACCGTAAGTGCTCCCTGGACGGGAACTGGTCCGGCAATGCTGGCGGTAGCACCAAAGTCGACGAGGAACCGTGGCCCGCAGACGTCCACAACAAGGTATCCGTTTTGAAAGTCCGTTTCAATCTTGTTGATACCTCGGAGGTAGACTGCCGCCTCGCCAAACTTCACCACCGAACTGTCAGGTAGTGCTGCCCTTGCCCTACCCCTCACGACTACGAGGTCCAAGGGGCCCGCTCCGTCGGTTGCGACGGTAAACTGGACACGTCCTGGTGACGTCGCGGAGGCAAGCAGAGCCGTCCTGGGCCCAGACTGAACGTCGTCGATTTCGAGCAACATGGAATCCAAGTGGACCTCGATGCTGATACTATCTACGCCATAGCTGCTGACGTCGCTCACCAACCGGATGGGAATGGATAGCAGCTCCTGTGGTGTGGCTCTGTAGCTATCAATCCGAAAGGTAGCCCGTCCCGTAAGCACGATGGGCTCGCGGGCATTTGCCCGCAGTAACACACGATGTTCGGCATCACAGGCTCCGCGGTCGACAATAACGATGGTGCAACCGGCGTCCACCGTTCGCGTGGCGGCGAACCTGACTGTTAGCGTTTGTACGTCGCCAGGCAGCATCACCGTGCCTGGGGCAATTGCTGTGGCTAGGGTCCACTCCGCGACGGGGTTTTCTATGGTTATGCTAACGATGGTGCGGGGTACGGAGCCATTGTTGACGATTGTGATCTGGCGTTCTTCAGCGATCCCAGTGGATACCTCACCAAGGTCGATGATAGACGGTGCAACCTGCAACGCCCCACCTACCAGGGTGGCCGTAAGCGGAATTCGCATCGCTCTGTTGCATACCCTATCGCGAATCACAATTGTGTCAGCCAACGGCCCTTCGGGCAGTTGGGAAGGCCGGAGAGTAAGCACTACGTCCGTCTGCTCGTTGGATCCAAGAGCGGTTTGTTCCGCCCTCACGTCCAAGCCGTCCCTCCCGACAGATAGCGCTGCATTCAGGTCGGCAGGGATGGTTCCCCAATTCCAGACAGGGATGCGCACCACCCGAATGGGCTCGCACCGATCAATGGTTCCTAGGGATATCAGCGATGTATCGGCCTGCAGGACTACGGTCCGACGCTCAATGCGAAGCACGATGTTCACACTATCCAGCAGGCGCCCATCAGGCGTTCGTGGTACTACCGTAAGTGTATCCGTGTCGGTATCGCTGTCGGGTATCCACTCGAACCGTATGGCAATCGTACGGCCTGCCGCCACCGTTGCAGGCAGGGGCGTTGTCACCCTTGCAGAACGGGCACCAACACGCTCGAGGACGAGGGGACGGGCCGACGCCGACGTAACCAAGATTGAATCGACAATAACAGATTCATCGCAACGCAGAATAGTTGTATGGATGTCGGGCGCGGTAATTCCGCCCTCCAATACCGCACGACGAAACCGCACGGGTATCGAATCGGCAACGGCACAGTCTCCTGCTCCCTCTACAATAAGCACTCCCGTATACGACGATCCAACCGCGCCACGATAGGTAAGGTCAACTGTACGCTCGCTGTCGGGCGGCATGTCGTCCGGCAATGGGCCTCCGTTAAGAAGCACATCCGGTGATGGTGGCTCCAATCGGATGGATTGAATCGTAGTTGCCGACCTGCCACTGGCCCGAAGACGCACGGTACCATCGACGATGCTGACCGCCGCATCCACAATCGTATCGATGGCACGCGGCATGATCGTCACCCGATTGTCGCCTGCGAATCCGCGGACGATGACGGACGACAAACTATCGCAGGGCGACGTTCGAATGAAGAGCGTGTCCTGATAATTCCCCGGCGCCGTAGGCACGAACGATATGGCATACCGCCCTCGCAAGGATGGCCCGATCGATCCACCAACCGAGGATATTAAAAATGGCTGTTCCAAGCCAGTGAGTGATGTGGTGAACGGCACGGAGCCTGTATTGAACACCAACACCTCTTGCGTTGACCGTTGTCCGACGCAGATCGTATCGAAGGTTATCATCCTTGGTTCTATGCGGAAAACCGGCAAAGTACTTCGCCCGTGGAACTCGAGGGTCCACGGATTGCGGCTGCCATATAGCCGGGTATTGTCATCATGCTCGAAGACGAGCGTAGCCCTATCATCACCACTGAAAACGGCATACTGAACAACAAGCGTGTCCGACTTCTTCGCAGGTATTGCACCGGGCAAGGCAGCACCGCTCGTCCAGAAGAGGGGCCGGAACGCCGCGGCAGCAGGGCCCTCCATGCGCACGAACTGGAATCGTAGGACATCATTGCCGCTGTTTTGGACGGGGACACGGATGGTGTCCATACGTTGACAGCCAAGCACAAGGGTGGTATCACCGCGTGTGGACATGATGGGCGATCGGCCGTATACGCGTACGGTGATGAACGTATCACGGAGGCAGGGGCCGATGGTTACCTTAAAGCGCGCCTCCGTCCATCCTGTGTCCGCGACGTCCGCAGCTGCTATCAGCTGAAGGGGGCCTGGGCCCACCGTTTGGGGAAACGCCCCTATGGGGCGCAGGACTACGGATGTATCACCACTGATGCGTTGAATGCCGATGATTTGTTCTGCAGCGCCACCACGGCTGGACCAAACATTGGTGCGTTCGGAGATTGCCCCCACCTTGTCCGACCATTCAACGAGAGTATCCTGTGGTGCTGCCGAAAACGCCCTACGGTCTCCCGCCAATGGAACGATGATTGTGGTATCGGGATAGGTTGAGCGAATGCGGATAAAGGCACTATGGCGACCTTCACGTGTTGGTCGGTAGGCGATCACTACGCGTTGACTACCGCAGGAATTGATGGTCGCAGGAATCGTATTCCGGATACTGAAGAGGTCCGTATCAGCTCCTTCAAGGCTAACCGTGACGGGTGTTGCACTCCAGTTGATGGCGCGAATCGTGATGGTATCCAGATTGTCGCGATCCGGGCAGGCATTGGTGAAGTCGATGGGCGCACCGTCGGTCTCTACTGTTGGGGGCCCTATGAAGTAGAGTCCATCGCCCGCTACCCACCCTGTGGAATCATTGATGATCCAGATATCGTCCGTGTCCGCGGTGTCATCAAGCCCACAGGCCCGCAACTGCCACGTGGCACCGGCGTTGGCTGTATACCAGACATTGCGTGCGTCACCAGCCAGCCAGCCCTTACTTGGTGACTGTAAGAAGGAGCCAAAGACGGGTGCCGTTGTCGTGTGGTAACGCCATGTGAGCCCCATGTCGGAGCTGAAACGTCCTCCATTGGGTGCATTGGGGGCACAGCCACCGTCAGCATCGGGTAAAAGAATGGAGGCCCCATTCATGGAGAGTTCTTCATGCCAAGGCTTCGACGTACCTGTTGGTTCGTTCACCTCCCAGGTGACACCATCGTCGGTACTTTTCCAGAGCACTCCAGCTCCCACGGCATAGACGGTATTGGGAGGGAAGGTGGCATCCCAATACGGATCGGACATCTTACTGAGTTTTTGCGTGGTATCCACGAACGATGTCCACGATGTTCCACCATCCGTGGTACGCAGGAAGACGTTCTGGCCACACGTGCCGCCTGTGGCCCATCCTTCGTTGACATTGCGGAACCAAGCGCCCCAGATAGCGGGACGCGCGGTATCGATGAGGGGACGAATATCAGCCGACCACGTTGCGCCGCCGTCGGTGCTCTTGAAGATACCGCATGGACCACTCGCATAGCCAGTGTTTCGGTCCAGGAACTGTATGTACTCCAAGTGACACGTTCCGGACCCTACGCGGGACCCCGTCCAGGTGCGCCCCCCGTTGGTGGTCCGCACGACGTAGCCCAGAAAACGGTCACAGGCCCAGCCCACCTGATTGTCGCTTGGTAGAAAGAACACATCAAGGTAATACCCTCTGTCATAGGGTGCAGGCAGCGTAGCCTTATGCCATCGTTGTGCCACGGCCCCCTGCCACAAGAGGGCAAAGGCCAACACGAAGAGGATGGTTCGGAGAATACGCATGTGCTTCCGGGGGTGAGGGTCCGGAAACATAACACTTCAACGGCGGAAAACGTTACGAGATTATCTGCGGAAGGTATCGGAGCGAGCTGGCGACGTAGAGATCCACGAGATGGGTGTGGAAAGCAGGTCCTCTACTGTTGTAATGTATGCCTGTGCTTCGGCTGGAAGTTCTGCAAAAGAACGTGCCGAGCTAATGTCTGATTTCCACCCTGGCATGGTGATATAATCGCACGTCACCCGTTCGAGTGTTGTTACGTCGGCGGGAAAATGGCGGACGGGTTTCCCATCGATGCGATAACCGGTGCAGATTGAGATTTCGTCGAGCGCTCCAAGAACATCGAGCTTCGTGAGGGCGATTTCGTCGATACCGTTCACACGAGCGGAGTAACGAAGAGCAGGAACGTCAAGCCAACCACATCGGCGTGAGCGTCCCGTGGTAGCCCCGAATTCGTGACCCTCGCGGCGGAGAAGTTCGCCGAGGTCATTGGAGAGTTCGGTGGGGAAAGGGCCATTACCAACGCGGGTGCTGTAGGCTTTGACAACACCAAGCACGTTAGTGATCGACTGTGGAGGAATGCCGAGTCCGGTACAGGCGCCGCCTGACGTAGGGTTCGAGCTGGTTACGAATGGATACGTGCCGTGGTCAAGATCGAGCAAGGCCCCTTGTGCACCCTCTGCAAGAATTCGTTTGCCAGCACGGATGGCCTCGTGCAGTAGGTCGGTCGTATCGGTGATGTAGGGATCGATGCTTGTATCGAAGGCCATGGTCTCATCTACGAGGCGATCCACATCAAGTGGTTCTGAATCGTAGAGAGCCTCAAGAATTGCACTCTTTTCCGCAAGATTGGTGCGGAGCTTTTCGGCCAACACGGTACGGTCCAACAGGTCAACTATTCGGATTCCGATACGCTGTGCCTTGTCGATATAGGAAGGCCCAATACCACGGCCCGTCGTACCGATGCTTCCAGCAAGCTTCTCGCGAGCTTGGTCCAGAAGCTTGTGATAGGGCATGATGAGATGGGCTTTGTGCGAGATATGCAGGCGCCCTGCAATGTTGATGCCCATGCCTTCCAGCATGCGAATTTCATCGAGCAGGGCAACTGGATCGATGACAACGCCATTGCCAATCACACACTGTGTTGACGGATGGAGAATTCCACTAGGAATGAGGTGGAGAACATACTTTGTGGTGCCGTGAACAATCGTATGCCCGGCGTTTGCCCCACCCTGATAGCGGGCCACGATGTCGGCTTCTTCGGAGAGGAGGTCGACAATTTTTCCCTTGCCTTCATCGCCCCATTGGGCGCCTACGATAACGCGGACGCTCATTGTGCGTTCACCGCATCGTCAACCGTTGGTACGATCATAAAGACCGTCGTTAGATGGGTCATGGTCAACAACGCCATGACCTTTTCTGGAACGGCCGCTAGGAAAAATGCCGAATCGGATTTTTTGAGAGTCGTCAGGGAGCTTACAAGCATACCCAAACCCGAACTGTTCATCACATCGACCGCAGCAAGATCGAATACGACAGTCCCTACCCCCGCAGTGACCCCTTCACGGAGAATACTGGCAAGTTCGACGGCGTCGGGCCCTCCAATTGCTTGGGCACCGAAGTGCACGACAATCGTATTGGGCTGGGGCTGGGATGTAATGAACGCAGGCATGGACTTACGCTTTCGTCGATGCAGGAGTAACGGAACCGATATTCTTGTGCTTTACGCGGTCCGTATACCACAGCACGAATGAAGCAGCTATGTAAATGGACGAATAGGTACCAACGACGATGCCAACGAACATGGTAAAGGCAAAACCTTCGAGTGCTTCGCCACCGAAGAAGACCAGAACCAACAACGCAACAAGCACGGAGATACCCGTGATGAGAGTCCGACTGAGTGTTTCGTTCAGCGAAAGGTTGATGAGCTGCGAGAGGGACATGCTCTTGTGCAATTCCCGATTCTCGCGCAGACGGTCGAAGACCACCACCTTGTCATTGATGGAATAACCAAGAATGGTCAAATACGCTGCAATCGAATTGATATTCGTCTCCAAATTCAACAGGCCGGTCTTGTTGAACAGGACGGAGATGACAAAAGCAATCAACACGTCGTGTAAGAGCGCCACCACCGAGCCCAAACCGTAGACAAACTCGAAACGGAAGGCAATGTAGAGGAGCATCAACGCTGTTGCGACAACCAAGGCGAGAAGGGACTGTGTCAGCAATTCGGAGGAAATTTTTGCATCAATCTTCTGCGACTGCAGAAGGATGATGGTTTCCGAACGGAATGAGGAACGCAAGGTGGACATGATTTTCTCGGAAATCTCCGAGCCGTCCCCAGAATTCTTGACGCGAATTAGATATTCGCCCGGGTTACCGAACGATTTGATTTCCGCGCTGCCGACGGTTGACCCCAACGCACCGCGAATTTGTTCGGTCGTCACTGACGTCTTGTTGAACCGCACGGCAACTTCGGTTCCGCCTTCAAAGTCGATGCCGTAGTCGATGCCGAGCACTGCCACAAGGACAAGCCCAACAATTGTTGCGATGATCGACACGCGGAAGAATGTAGCGCGAGCCGATACAAAGTCGATTTTCGTCTTTTTGATCAGGTCCATTGTTCTGTTCTCCGCTCCTTAAGCCGTTTTCTTCTGGCCGATGTTAATTGTTGTGGCGCCGCTGGCAATGACCAGCTCGAACATGGCGCGCGTTACGACGATGGCCGTGAACAACGTTGCAAGAACGCCTACGATCATCGTCATGGCAAAGCCCTTGATGGGGCCTGTTCCCAGCCACAAGAGAACAAAACCAGAGAGAATGTTGGTGATGTTGGAGTCGATGATGGCACTGAAGGCCTTGCCATAGCCCTGTCGCACGGCATCACGGAGGGTTCTTCCTGCTGCCATTTCTTCGCGCATGCGCTCGAAGATGAGGATGTTTGCATCCACGGCCATGGCTACGGAGAGGATAACACCGGCGATACCGGGTAGGGTCAGTGTGAATCCAAAGGGCGTAAGGAAGGCAACAACAAGCAACAGGTTGATGAGCAGGGCAAGGTCCGCAAAGCCACCACCGATGGCATAATAGACCAGCATGAAGAGCACAATGAAGGCAAAGGAGATGAGCGTGGACTGAAGGCCACGACGGATGGAGTCTTCACCCAGCGAAGGTCCAACGATACGCTCTTCGATGATACGTACGGGGGCCTTGAGTGCCCCAGCCTTTAGGACGATCGCAAGCAGGTTGGCCTCCGATGCGTCGGCCATGCCTGTGATTTGAGAGTTGCCATTGGGAATCTTGCCCTGAACGACGGGGGCCGTATAAACGCGGCCGTCCAGGACGATGGCAATACGCTTGCCGATATTGGCTCCCGTAATTTGCGACCAGCGTTCGGTACCTTCCGTCGTCATCTGCATGGAAACAGCAGGGAGATTCGATTGGGGATCGTACGTGGGGAACGCCTCGGCTACAACTTCGCCAGTCAAATCAGCCTCGGCGGCAACACCGAAGACGGTGAATGACTTTGGTCCAGGTTCGTTTTCTGGCTGCATTGGTTTGGCAGCTACGGCAAGTTGGAGGTCGGCAGGCATGGCCTTCACAACTTCGGGGCGCTCCAGCAATTTCAAAAGAGCACCCAGGTTCCGATCTTCCACAAACAGCGAATATTCTCCGCCATCTTGCAGCTTTGATTCGTCAATCTGACTTACAAGGTAGGGTTGGTCCATTCCTTGTGACATCAGAAAGATCTTGCTTCCGATGGGGTGATCGGCAACGTACCGACGGCGTGCTTCCTCTTCGGACAAACCTGCATATGGATCCTTCTTGGCGCCCGTGTCGGTGGAGGCCTTCGCTGCGGAGTCGTTTGCGGCTACGGCTGCGGTATCGGCCGAACCTGCTGCCGTGGAGTCGGCGGTCGTATCAGCTGCCGTTGCTTGTGGTTCGACCACACCGCTCAGTGCACGATCGGCCGCGAGGATACCACGCAGAAGATCGGCATTCATAATCACACGCTTGAACTCCAGCTTGGCCTGGACGTTCAAAAGGTTGCGAATTTCTTTCTCGTCCTTGACGTCAGGTAGCTCGAGAACAAGACGCCGACTGCCTTGCTTGGTAATCGACACTTCGGAGAGACCGTATCGATTCACGCGCTGGCGAATTACTTCCTGTGCTTGTTCTACAGCACCCTCGGAGTCGCGACGAAGTTTGTCCACGACGTCCGATTCTTCCGTGCCATTCGTAGGGAAATAGGCAAGCAGCGACTTTCCGGTGGCCTTGAAGTTCTTCAGAAAGACGTCCAGTACGTCGACGTCCTTGTCGGCAACCTCTGCTGCCGTCTGGGCCACAACCTTGTTGAATTCAGGGTCGATGCTGTTCTGGTCAGCCGCCGCCTGAATCATCTTCAAGACGTCCACTTCTATCGTGACGTACATTCCACCGCGAAGATCCAAGCCCAGCTTGACACGTTTTGACCGCGCATCAGCATAGGATTCGCCATTCGCGGCATCCCACTGTTCGATGGCGGATGAGTCGGACAGCGCCTTGCGCTGCTCGTCCAGTTGATAGGCCTGATACGTAGGCCACAACAAGTAGCCGGCAATCAGAATAGGCAACACGATGGTCAACCACCGCGAGAGAGACTTCGAGTTCAAGGACTCCTCCTTTAACGTTCCGGAGTTACCGGATTTGAGCTGTAATGTGCAAGTGTCGGCCCGTTTTCCATGCCAGCATGGCGCTTTGCGATGGAGCACGGGAATACCACCCTCCTTTGCAGGAGGACAGAAGGGTTGCGAAGATAGGACTTTTCGCGGGAAAACACCGAACGCCGGCATCAGGCCCATTACTGCGGATGAGACAGATGCCGGCGTTCGACTTCATGAGCGGCGTGCAGTGCCGGTTAGGGCCGGGGCCCCGGTACGTCCCCATAATGCCTCTCATGCCGCTCCAACAACAAGAAAGGCGTGATTCGGTTACGGCGTGGGGTCCGTAGATTTGACGCATGGTCAACACGCACCGATACCCCATGCCACGGGTACGTCATCATGTAAGCCCGCAGGTCTACCTTCCCATCGGCACGTTATCCATGATCCCTGCCTGGTATCCTCCGCTCGTGGAGTCGCCACAATGGCAAGCATGGTTTGCCAACGGTAAACCTGCCAACGTCCTCGACATTGGTTGTGGCCGAGGTGCGCTTCTGCTGGCCCACGCCGCAGCACATCCCGAGCTGAATATTCTGGGGCTGGAAGTTCGTGAGTCGTTGGTGCGCTGGATCAACACCGTCGTGGATGGCGAACGTATGCCCAATGTTCGGGCGTTGTGGTACACGCTTGCCAATGGCCTGGACTGGATTGCTCCTTCATCCATCCACATGGCGATGTATCTTTTTCCAGACCCCTGGCCAAAGAAGCGTCACCACAAACGTCGTGCCTTCACCCCTCACTTCCTATCGATGATCCATACCGTACTGGCACCAGGTGGATGCCTGTACCTGGCTACGGACAGGCCCGATGTTGATGAGTATCAGCGTGCCGTTCTCGCTGCGGATCCGCGGTGGACCGTCAGAGACTGTGATGATGCGTCATGGCCTTTTCACCAACGAACCGATCAGCAGATGTTCTGCGACCGTAAAGGAATCCCCTATGTCCGCTACGTCGCGCAGCGGCAGTAAAGACCTCCTTGACCCCGCCGTCCTGGAGCTGGCATACCGGAATGGATTTTTTCCCATGGCTGATGCTGACACGGGCACCATTCTTTGGCATCGCCCCGATCCGCGTGCCATCATTCCTATTGACCAAATCCGCATTTCGCATTCCCTTCGAAAGACACTCCGTAAGAAGCGCTTTGTCGTAACCACGAATACGTGTTTCGAAATGGTCATGACGCAATGTGCGGCTCGACCCGATGTTTGGATTTCGCCTGCAATGATTGACGCCTACACCACGCTTTATGAAATGGGCATGGCGCATTCAGTGGAGACGTGGCTGGATGGGGTTCTGGTTGGTGGCCTCTACGGC
>JALOMA010000003.1 GCA_025455735.1 Candidatus Kapaibacterium sp. | reverse complement strand
GCTTTCTCAACCATTGTCAAGGCGATTGAGTCACTTTCGAGGAGATTGCACAGAGAGCTAAATTCTGCCGTCCTACGAACGACCTCCGCAGGACGGCATCCCATGCAGCCAAAAATTACCATAAAGACCATGAGACCGTAGAGTGAACATTGTAGCAGCATAGGTTTTCAACGTTGATACTGGGTGCAACGCACAATCTTCGACGAGGTTAGTTGGTAACTCTTTGAAGTGTAAATGTCTGGCCATTTGGGCCACCAATCAAAGCCGCTTCCCAAATATCGACATACATTCCGTCATTACTTACCTGAAAGCACGTTCCAGAATCAGGGATGCAGTCTATATCATAGGCATTGCCCGAAGGGCCATGTGACCGAGCGGCACCCGGTTGCGACGTACCTGCACCACTGAACCTTGATTGGGGACCCCAGATAGACCAGGCAGTTATTCGCACTGGTGTGCCTTGTACCGACCCACCGCCACCATGTTTCCCGGTACCTGTCAAGGGATCAGTTGGGGAAACTGTTTCGCCGCAAGAACAATCGGCCATGACAGCACTCATGCCGGGTGCAACAAGAACAGGTTTCATTTGGCACCTCATGCCAATGATGGATAAAAAATCGCCTCATATACTCCCGTCAGTCACAACGTTTGCCTACCAGTACTTGTTTACGTGAGCACTCCATGAACAAACCACCACTCGTTTGCAGGTCGCGCTGTTATGAAGTTAATGAAGCATTAGAAACATATACGCACACATGAGCAAGATAAAGTTGTCCACACTCGATTCATGCGTACTGGTAGTTGTGCGAGAATGCCCCCCGTCCTAGCTCACCTATCAAACCATACATACTTGTACATGCGCCTGTCCATGGCATTGTTGCGATAGTCGCGTACATATGGCTGGATAAATCGATAGTCTTCATCATAGAAGATCATCAGCATGGGCGCGTCGGCCATGGCAATATTCTCAGCGCGGGCATAAAGCTTCATTCGTTCTGCCCGGTCAGTCGTTGCCAATGCCTGCTCGAACACTGCATCAAATGCAGGATTCGTATATCGCGAGGAATTCAGAGGTGATATTTTGTCGGGCGAAGGAACAAGTTTGCCATACCAAAGATTGAGGAACGTCTCGGGATCGGGATAGTCAGCCACCCAGCCAAGCCTATAGAATGGCGCACGGCCGGCGTCAATGGCCTCGAGATGTTGGGCAAACTCCACTTGCTTCAAACGGATGCGGATATTGAGTACATCTTCAATCATGCCTTGAATTGCCTCGGCAATCTGGACGTTACGTCCACCGCCTGCGTTCAGTTGCAGGGTGATTTCCGGCAGCCCTTTGCCGTTGGGATATCCTGCCGCAGCCAATAGGGCTCGTGCCTTATCGGGGTCAAAAGAATAGCCACGAACGCTGTCCGTGGGATAACCAGGCATGCTGGGTGGCACCAAACCATGAATAGCGGGTCCGGCGGCCTGTCCGCGCAGGACATATTTGATGATGCGACTACGATCTACGGCATAGCTAAGTGCTTGCCGAACGCGCCGGTCCTTCATGATGGGATCAATCGTCAGCATTCCATAATACTGCGATGCCGTAGCAGGAACGTGCAGCAGCGGGAAGCCGGCGAAGGGACCCTTCCCGCGCTTGTTCTCATCCACGATATCGGTAAAGAACTCATTGGGAATACGATAGGATTCTTCAAGGTTGCCATCCTTGAACTCCAGGAGCTGCATCTTGTCATCCTTCATGAAACTGAACCGAACGCCGTCAAGAAGCGGAAGACGGTTTCCGGCCTCGTCGAACTTCCAGTAACGCTCATTTCTGTCTACCAACAGGAAACGATCGGGAACCCATTCGCGGAAGCGAAATGGCCCCGTGCCAACAGGATGCTGAGCAAATCTCCTTCCGTATCGCTCTACAGCCTCGCGAGGAACGATGGCCATGGCTGTCAATGCTACGGCGTTTTCGAATGGAGCAAAGGGCCGCACGAGTGTTATGCTAACCACGGAGTCGTTGACGGCCCGAATCCCCGATACTCCAGCTATTGATGGTGCAGCGCTCGTGGACATTGCAGCTGTCGTGGCATCGAAATATGCGTTGGCACCTTCCACCTTCCCCCTGAAGTAATCAAATGCCTTTGTACCTGTGCGGGCATCGCAAATGCGGGAAAGTGAATAGACGACATCCGACGCTACCAATCGACGTCCCTTCCCATTCGGGAAACATGCATCGTCATGAAACCACACATCCGAACGAAGGAAGTAGGTATACGTCCGCCCATCGTCAGAAATCACCCAGGATTTTGCGATTTCTGGCCGAAGCTGGAGATGTTCATCGAAGGACAACAGATTGTCGTAGATGTTCTCTGCGATGTGTGCCGACGTCACGTCGTTGATGCGCACTGGATCCAGCGAACTAAGTTCGCCATTCTCGTTGACGCGAAAGATTCCGCCGTACTTCTTACCGCCGGCTGCGGGGCGAATCGTACCCTCGGGGGCACCTTGTTTTTTGCAGGCAACCAGGCACAGGGCCGCCAGCAGGCATAAACGAAGCATAATCATGCACAAAGATACCTTTTGGGCAAAGCTTTGGTAACCAATTTGCAATGCCGTTGTTGTTGTGGAACCGGAACACAGCACGGCAGGAGTTTCTCACCATTCCCAGCCACCAGGAAACGCACATCCTGCTTGGTGAAAGGAGTGAGCAATGAAGGGCGGAGACGACCTTTACCTGCTGATTCGATCCTTGTCGCCGGCCGAAAAACGCACGTTCACGATCCACGCGCGTCGGCACATGGACGAACCACACTATCTGCGACTGTTCGAGGTCCTGGAAAGCCTCGAAGACTACAACGAAGACGCAGTTCTTGACGTCTTCCGAGGGACAGCCGCAGAAAACAATCTGTCAGTAGTCAGGCATCACCTGTTCGCAGAGCTGATTACCTGCCTCCACCGTTTGCCCGCTGAACATGGCCCCACAGCCGATCTTCAGCACGACGCTCAAGCTGTTGCCTTTCTAGCTTCCCGTGGATGCGCCACAACGGCAGAACGCCGCCTGCGTAGAACCATCTTGGAAGCCCGACATCTGGAGTTGCCTACCGTCATTCTGGACCTCTGCTCGGTGCATCGTAGCCTGCACATGGGATCCCCACGCGTGCTCCGTTCCATTCTCGATGACGAACGCCACGCTATGGCCATGCTCGAAGAACATCAGTCGACGGCACTGGCACTCCTTACGTCGGAAACTGCAATTGCCGCATACAGGCTCCATGGTTCAACGCGTCAAGCAGAGGCCCTCGCCGATGGCCACCAGGGTACCGCTCAGGGAGTGACACGCCTGGGGCGTATGCGCCGCGAACGTGTACGCAGTAGACTGTGCCTGATGAACGGCGACACTGCACGTGCCCACGACCACCTTATCCGTGCCCTTCAGCACGTCATCGACGTGCCGCTGCTCGCCGATTCCCATACTGCCGACGTTGTGGACCTTTGTTCGGACTGTATCGACGAAGCCTGTCTTGCCGACAACCTTCGTCTCCTCGATGCCGTACAACAGACGCTTGAGGCCATTGCATCCTCCACCTGCTCCCTGCCCGCACGTAGGGCGCTCGCTGCTGTGGATACCATGGCCGATGTGGCGAATGCCATTCACCAACCGGACCCCATGGACACTGGAATACGCCATAGGGCCCGCCGTGATGCCGATGAAATCATGCGTTTTCTTCCTGTACGCGCCCGTACGTCGTGGAGTGTTCGCCTGGCTGCGTGCGACCTCTTGGACGACAATCCGCGCAGCGCTCTACTGCGCTGCAATGATGTCCTTAATGATGCCGAAGCCCGAACGGGTAATCCCATATGGTATGCTCAGGCCCACGTGCTCTGTTCCATGGCTCACTGGGCACTGGGAAATGTCGACTACCTACCAATGTATATCCGGTCGACCATTCGCAAGGCTGAACGAAAGACGCTTTTTGCAAAAACCGATATTACCGTGCTTCGCCTTATCCAACGCATGGCCCTCTCTGATAAGTCTTCCGCTTTGGCTGCCCGCGAGCTTCTTGCTTTGGAGCAAACGCCCTGCTCGGCCGTTGTTGCGCTTTGGTTCGACGAACACAATCCGTGGCCGCACGAACGTACCGTTCACGTGCGTGCGGCCTGACGATCAATCCCGGAGGGGCGTCTCGATTTCGATCTGCACGGTACGGCAGTACGAGCGCCCTTCCGGTGTTTCATTATCATAGATCAACCGATCACTGCCAACAGGTTCAACAGTTACCTGTTCATCTGGCACTGCCAATACCCGCTTTGCTTCTTCGCAACGCCGGAGGGCCAGCTTTTTGTTGTATTCGAGGTCCCCTGAACGGTCAGCATAGCCCATGATTCGCACTTTCGATTCCGGTTGGACGCGCGCGCGGACAACGGCCATGGTACGCTGATTGGCTTCGTTCAGCTTGGCACTATTGTAGTCAAATACAATCAACGAATATCGCTCGACGATCTTGCCACCTTCTTGCGTTGACTTCGCCTTTTGAGACGTTATCAAGTCAACAGGGATGGCCTCACGAAGCTCCTTTTTGGCTCCACGATTATTTCTCACAACAAATACGGTGCTGATGGAGTCCTCCAACTTGGGCCGTCGATCTCCGTCCGTTTGCCACGTGACCTTTCCAGGCAATCCAGCACCTTCCTCCTCGAACAATACGGAACCGCGCTGAGACACCTTGAGGCTCCATCCTGCAATATCCTCACCACCAACAATCGACGGCGAAAAGACGATGGCCTTAGGGTTAACCGCACGATCGCGGTCACGGAATTCCACCGTCTCCAGCAACATGACATCATTCGTGGCAATGTCCACGCGTCTGTTCTCTTCCCTACCGTCTTCGGATTCCGTATTCGCTGGCTTTTCGGGTAAAAGACGGGCCGACACGGTAATACGGTTCTTTTCGATCCCCCAAACGTCGACAAGATAATTTCGAACGGCCTCGGCCCTGTTTTGTGCCAGCGTACGATTGTTTTTCTCTCCACCAATATTATTGACACTTCCCGTGAGTGCAATTTTTGTTGATGGATTCGACCGCATGCGTTCGCCGATGATGTTCAGGATGTTATGGTAAACATCGAATTGGTCCCGTGCAAGGTCTATTGTTCGAAAATCGCGTACATCTTCTCTCGCCAACATCTGCATCCGCGTCGTCGCCATATCCGCACTGCCATCATCGAAGAACACTTGAGGCAGCAATGGATAACTTTCCACCACGTCAGTTTCTCGAATCTGTACAATGTCCAAGCCAAGCGTCTCGCCATCCGGGCCAACACGGCCCCTTGCCAGATTGATGGATGGATTGAAGGCGCGTGGTACGCTTCTGCTGTATTTCTCCGTTATTGTGATGGTCCGGTATTCGTAGTCACCTTCTCGTCTGCGATCCTCGTCGGCATCCGAGTCAATGAGTGCAATACGTTCTTCACTGTCCGAAGAACCTTCTACAATCACGGTATCACGAACATAAACCGTATCGTAGATCACGGTAGGATCCACGGGACTATAAATACTATACCGTAATGATGCTCCCAGCTGAAAACTCTGTACAGCCCAGTCAACCGATGCGACCTGTGTTATCGGAAGAAAGTACCGGACTTCTGGGGCGAGCATGATATCGCGGGCCACATGCAGCTCGTATCCCAAACCAACGGCAGCATGAAGTTGAATGGTTTGTGCGTCGGGAATATCTGCAGTGAGATTATTCCGTACCGTTGTTCCATTTTCCGCAAACACGTATCCGTCGGGCGACACCAACGTCTCGGACTGACGAAACGAATTACCCAACAACAGTCCACCCCTGGCCCCGGCATACAGCCAGAACAAGTCCAGCACCTTAAACGCTACCGCAGGTTCGAATACAACCATGGGCATGGATGCGTTCAAGAGATAATCCACTTCAATATCTCTTCTGGACCCAATCGGCACAGGTCCATTATCCAGCACCGGTTCATTTCCAATCACGCGCCTGTCCGTGAGTTCGCCAGACATTGTGCTGTATCCCAACCTCAACTGCATGCGCCAGTTGCGGGCCATGGGAATTTCCATCAATGCGCCAAATGCTGGGCTAACCGTCGTGCCGTCGTTATACTCGGGACAGCATGATGGATATCCGGGCAGGGCGCCAAATCCTGCGTTGTGGAAATTGATGCTCAGAGCGCCATATGCGCCCAGGTGATATTGCAACACCTCCCTTTGCCCAGTCTCCGGATTCAAGCGCACCTCTTGCGCCTTGGCGGAAACACCAAAGAGAAATACCGCCAATACACCAACAACGTGCAGAAACTTCATGGTTTGTATCATCGGAGAATCCGCACGGGCATGGACCGCATGCGGGTTGGTGTTCGAAGAATCAACGTATACATACCGCTCGACCACGGCATTGCCGACTCTGCTATCTGATAAGGGGCCTGGCCACGATGATGGGTCCACGTCCACGTAGCCACCACATCGCCAGTGGTGTTGACGAGTGTGACCACGTGGTCGCCAGGTTCAAAGACCTCAATACTGGCCTCCAGGCGATCGGCGACGGGCTGCGGCTTCACGAACATTGCCAGCGCACCAGCTCGGTCTACGAATCGATCGCCACCCTCTCGGCATATGGTTGTCGTCATGAATCCATTCAACGGCCGAACGGACGGTGTTGCATTGGGAACCAGTAACTCCGCAGCGATCACATCGATTGCCGTGCTGTCACGCAACCCAAGGGTTACGTCGCCAAGAACAGCACCCAACTCTGTGGTGTCTCCCGTTGCCGATAATGGCCCCAGCTCTATTTCCAATTGGGTTAGGCCACCTGTTGAATTTGCGGAAATCAGGGTTCCACCGTCGATGCGTATGGGGGCAAACATATCCGTGGCATACTGGAGTGTCAGCCTTAGACGTGCATTCTGAATAGGCGTCTGTGCCGATGCTACGGCACCACGAATGGCCCAGCGATGATTGTCCGTCGACGGGTCGATCATACGTTGGCGCGGCATCACAACAACTAGCTCGACGTTCAGTCTTCCGATTCCGCGGAGTGGCACCACACGGCGCCCAACGCAAGGCTGATCGAACTCCACGATGATGGAGTCCACATAATTCCCTTCCCGCGGCGGCGTGAAGGATACGGGAAGCTCGAGAAGTTCATCTGCTGCCAACGTACGGGGTACGGCACCCGGCGAGATGGCAAAGATGCCGTTGGACGTTCCAGCTAGACGGATCGCCGTAACTCGTACGTCACCACTGCCGGCGTTTACCATGACGACGCGTCCCGATGCCGCCGCTCCAATATCGATAGCGCCGAAGACAAGCTCTTCCGGAGCAGCTGGCAGCGCTGAACGTCGTACGCCCTCCAGTTGTATGGCCGTTACCGTAGGTTGATTGTTGATGCGCACACGAAGCTGGGCTATTGCCTGCTTACGTCCATCAGAAGATGTTCGAGGGTCAAAGGCAAAATATATCCAGCGGGACTCACTGGGGCCAAGTTGAATGTTTGTGACATCTCCAGGATTTTCGACGGCAAACAACGCCGCATCAGTACCAACCAGCGTGATATCGATAACATCCACGGCAACATCACCGGGATTGGATATCAAAATACTATCGCGACTGGTGGCACATTCAGCAATGGTACCAAGGAATAATGCGTTGGGTACGCGAATACGTCCCGAAACGCTGTTGCCTACAACGATAACCTGTAGTGAGTCGACGCATGGTTCATCAAGTACCACCCAGATGGTATCCTGGAAACGGCCCTCGGAAAGCGCATTGATGGTGAGATTCAGGTCAAATCCTGTTCCAGCCTGAATCTGCGTTGATGTCACTGTGGCCGTGGTTCGGCTGTCGGTCGTTGCCGTACGAGCAATGGTCACATCAACAGCCGACGTGTTGTCATATCGTATCGTGCGCTGCGAAGGTGTGCCCAGTGATACAATTCCAACGTTGACAAACCGCGGGCCCGATATTTCCGGATCAATACGATTTGCCGTGAGCGGTACCACAATATCTTCGCCACCGTTCGCTCGTGTCCGAACGAGCAACGAAGCGGTCTTCATCCCCGGTGGTGGTTGTCCACCCCGAAACACCACCGTGTACGTCACAGACTCACCAGGGGCAATCGTAAAGTCAACAGTTGGTTGATTGACAACCTCGAATTCAAGGGAATGAATACCGTTGATAAACGCAGGATAGAGTAGCGTTAGCGGAGTAGTTCCCGTATTAAGAATCGTGACACTATCCGCAGATGAGTCACAGGACGATACCGTGCCAAGGTCCATGAACGTGCGCGACAACGAATACCGTGCAGCACGTGATCGGCCAAACAGAACTACGGCTGTGCTGTCTGCGCAACTTGAGTCCACGACATCGGAAGAAATTCTCAACGTCGCAGAATCATCGCCGGCAACAACAGGGGCATACGCTACGCGAATATTCAGCGCCTCGCCTGGCCGTAAGGTAGCGGGTAAACCAGGGCTGGTGCCAACAAGGGAGAAGGGTGCCTGCAGAGCCGGTAAAGCAGTAATCGTAAGAATGCTCGTACCGTCATTTCTGACGGCAACGGTTTTGTCGATTGAGCTACCCGGTTGAACGTCGCCAAACTGTAGATCTCCAACAATGGACATCCGTGGCACGACGCCAACAAATGCTACCCAAATTGTATCGGGAACGTCGCATTCGGCGATGTCAACCAACATTGGAACAACCGTGCGACCTTCCTGTTTTGCCGTAAACGTAATCGTCAGATTGCGCACTCCAGCAGGCGGATTCAGAGTAAACGGTAGGTTCGACGTGGCAGTGATTAGTCCTGGTGCCGTAGACCGAAAACGCTGAAGGGAGGCTGGAGAAAGTCCAACATTGCGAATGGTAATTTCTTCGGTCTGCGGATTGTCAATGCAGAGGTGGCCGAGGTTAAGGGTATCCCCACGCGGCGTCAGGTCAATAGAGCGCCACGAGAAGCGTATCGTAAACGGCGCAACATTCACGCGTACGGTAGTTGTCCATGGACTCTTCCCTGCGGCCGTATCGTTGTTGACCAACGTCAGTGGTACGGCAATGGCTCCTGACTGGCCAGCTGCGGGAACAAATTCAATAACGTAGGGCTTTCTTCCCACTGCGGGTACCGTATCGGGAAAGACCGTGGGTTCAACGATCCGAAATCCAGAATTCGACGGAAATTGTGCCGAGCTGATTTCTAGTGGCGACTCCCCGTCGTTGGATATCCAGATGGTATCCGTCTTCACACTTCCAGGACAGGCATATGTGCCTACTGAAGTATCGGCGGGAGCACGCAGAATGGGAGGGCCATAGATCCGGATAATATTCCAGCCGGATTGGGACATCACCCACTGAGGGTCCGTCGAATATTGGCTGGAGGAAGCGTTCGGAATCCGCTGCGCGACTGCCAAATAATACAAGGTATCGAGGCCAGGAAGCGAGTATTGGCGTTGCCATGATGATGCATAACCACGCACCGTATCAAGAATTGCCCACGAGCCATTCTCGCCACGCAGCCAGAGCACCACGTCGTTGCCGTTGCCATACCCGGTAATGGTGGCGCGGCGTAGGGTATTGTTGAGCGTGTCTACTCCGGCACCGTTGTAGACGCCCTGGAGGAGTCGGTCAATACCACGAGCGTCGTAGCGCCTTCTGCCTCGGCCCCCAGCGTTGAAGAACGAGGCGTCTTCGCCGCCGTTCACGGATGTGCCGATGAAGCCTGTGATGTCAAGTCTGGACCCAACGATAATGCCCCCGCCGGATCCTCCACCAGCTCCAACGTCTCGACGAGACGTAACGGCACCGTTCGCACGAATGTCGAATTCACTTAAGCGCAACGCGTGCACGGAAATGGCGCCGCCGCCGCCGCCGCCTGAACTGGCAGTATTGGCACCGTCAGGGTTGCCCGACGCACCGCCAGAACCACCTGCTAGTGGCACTAGGGCAGCGTTTCCATGTATCTGGCCCCCGGTAGTTCCTCCGCCAGGTAGGGCGTCGCCGCGACCAGCCTCTTCATTTCCGCCGCCACCGCCACGCCTTGTCTCGCGATAGCCACTTCCACCACCATGCCGACCAGGTTCGGCACAGTTATCCTTGTTGCTGCATCCGTGACCGCTTTCACCAAAGGGGTGCCCTGTGCCACCGCCTGCATTTTCAAACGCCGTAGTGGACGTACCGCCTGGCGTTCCATTCAATGCCGAACCACCGTCAATCGTTGATGCTGCTGCCAATGGCTCCGATCCCGTACCGGCACCTGGACGCTTGCGCGTACTGCTGCCGAAGGTATTGTTGTCGCCCCCTGGGCCACCACCCGTAAATCCGGAACCGCCTTCAAACCCATTTTGCGCCGGAATCAAGATATTGTTCGCATATCCTCCACCGCCACCGCCGCCGCCAGGGCCGCCATTCGCTGTGTTGGCCGAAACGTCGATTACGGTGCCACTCACGCCTTGAATACTTCCTGGCGACAAAATCGTAACTGGAAGATAGCCCTGGTTACCAGGTGTCGTTGGGTCGGGGTCCGACGTTGTCACGGTATACGGCGGTGACGATGCAAGCAGAAGGCTATCCACGATCATGGCACCACGCCGTGAACGAATTCCGAGTGTTCCTTGGCCAAGGACGCGTTCGCTCCGGCCACGCACGTTACCCAAGGTTTGAGGACGTACGATGTAGAACGTATCGGTATTGGACGCTCCCGAAGGCGTTACGACGCGAATCGGAATCCGAAACTCGGGTTGCAGCGCTCGCCAATCCGAAGAATTTGGTTGAACACGAGGATCGACGAACATCACAGTCGATATCATGCGTCCGTTCCAACTAACAACCGTCGGACCAATCGTTATAAGGTTGGTATCCGCTGGGCGATCACATTCAACGCGCACCGCAGATGCCGCGTTATTTGCGTACATACCGTCCGCGCCATACATTCCCTGCGCATTATGTGGCGCGATAATCTCCACGTACGTTCCGAATCGGGTGGTGCCGATATCGGGAATCATGTAGGAAATCCTCGGCTGCGCACTGGCAACCAACATGCATGCACACCAAACCGCCACGGTCAACAATACTTTCATGGACGGTCAATCAATGGTTGCGATAATTTTCAATTCCACGGCAATAGGCGTTGGCAGGCAATCGATTTGAATCGTCGTCCGCGTTGCCTGCACATGGGTAAAATGTTCGGCATAAAGAGCATTAAAGACGGGAAAATCCTGCTTCATGTTCGTAAGGAACACGTGCACGTCGACAATATTTTCCCACTTCGACCCAGCAGCGTCAAGGATGTGCTTGATATTGCGAAACACGGAAAGCGTCTGTGCCTTGATGTCATACGACTCAATCGTTCCGTCTTCCGCCAATGTGACACCTGGAATGGCCTTTTGCCCACGTTCACGAGGACCGATGCCACTTAGGAATAGCAAGTTCCCTACACGGCGCGCGTGCGGATAGGCCCCAACGGGCTCTGCTGCCAAGGGACTATTGATGACATCAGGTCGTTCGTCAGTATTGAATGCAGACATTTTTCATCTCCGTAAAAAACCGAAGGGCTTCCGTGCCACCTTCGCGCCCTACACCACTTTGTTTCATACCGCCAAAGGGTGTTCGCAGATCACGTACAAGCCAACAATTAACCCATATGATTCCACTGTCCAACTGTGCCCCCAAGCGGTGAGCCCTGCCAACAGAATTCGTCCAAACGCTTGCTGCCAAACCGTAGGCCGTTCCATTTGCGATTGCTACGGCTTCCTCATCCGTCGTAAATGGAAGTAGGGTTGCAACCGGACCGAATATCTCTTCCTGGTTTACTCGACAATCGGGGGCTAGGCCTTCAACCAGGGTGGGCTCCACGAAGTAGCCTCGCGCACATCGGCCATCAACTGCGGCACGTTTGCCGCCAGTGAGCACACGGCCCCCTTCCAGCTCGGCGAGGTGGATGTAGGAGAGTACCTTATTCATGTGGGCTTCGGAGACCACTGCTCCAATTCGCGACGCATCATCGGTAGGATCTCCAACAGCCATCCGTTGCGTCTCCGCAACCAACGCGTCGCGGAAGGCATCATAAATCGACGTGTGAACCAGAATCCGCGACCCACAAAGGCATATTTCGCCCTGATTTGTGAACGCTGCACGTGCAACGTTCCGGGCCACATGAGCGACGTCCACGTCGTCAAAAACAATGGTGGGATTTTTGCCGCCCAATTCCAAGGACATCTTCTTGAACATAGGGGCGGCCACGGCTGCAATAGCCTTTCCGGTGGCTGTGCCACCGGTGAAGGAAATGGCTTTCACGTCTGGATGGGCTACAATTGCCGAACCAGCTTCGGCACCGAGACCGTGTACAACATTGAGTACTCCCGGTGGTAGGCCACAGTCGATGCAGATTTGGCTAAAGAGGAAGGCTGTGTAGGGCGTGAGTTCGCTTGGTTTTGCTACAACAGTACATCCGGCAGCCAAGGCTGGGGCAATCTTCCATGTAAACAGGTAGAGCGGAAGGTTCCATGGTGAAATACATCCCACAACGCCAACGGGCTGGCGGAGCGTAACATTGAGCGTGTGACGATCAGTCTGATGTGCCTGAGTAGCCGTGTGCAGGATTTCAGTGGCGAAGAAGGCCATATTGTCCACGGCACGCGGAATGTCCACAGCCGTGGCCAACCAAACTGGCTTGCCATTGTCTTTGGACTCGGCCTCGGCCAGCTCGGGCAGACGCTCTGCAATCTTGTTGGAGATTGCCAAAAGGATCTCCGACCGTTTGCGCGGTGTGAGTGAGGACCAATAAGGAAAGGCACGACGTGCCGCTTCCACGGCACGATCGACGTCGGCAGCGGTTCCCCGTGCAAGACGCGAAAAAACGGACCCAGTGGCGGGTTCGATGTTATCGAGCCATTCGAGGGATGATGCCGGCGCCAAAGCACCATCGATGTAGTGAAGAATGTCGGTCATGGAGGTGGCAAAAATAGGCAATTGTCATGCCATAAATCGTTTACGTAGTTTACCTTACGTGCATCGACCCTTCCTGCGGAACTACGTAGATTGGCACACTATGACAGTACACGATGCCGTTGCCGATTTTTGTTCTTCATTGGAGCGCAAGGGCTCCAGCCGCCATACGATCGATGCCTATCGAACGGCCCTCCGGCAGTTTGAGGAGTATCTGGGTGAACTGGGTGGTGAGTACGACTTGGCGGACATCACGGAGTCCGACATCAAGCCCTTCTTAGGGTGGCTCCACGATCGAGGACTGGAAAAGCGCAGTATCAGGGCCCGCTTGGCTGCCGTCAAGGCACTGTTCAAATTTGGTATTCGTATGGGGTACGTGAAGCGCAACCCCGCATCGGTGATCGCATCGCCCAAGCTTGACAAGCCACTACCAGCCGTGTTGCAGCAGGACGAGGCCGTACGCATTCAGGATGTTGTGGACCTTGCTACGGCAAGTGGCCTTCGGGACCGTGCGCTCTGTGAACTACTCTATGGGTCGGGGTTGCGGATCAGCGAAGCATTGCAGCTTGATTGTGACTCTATCGACACATCACGCCGTCTGGTGAAGGTGCTGGGGAAACGCAACAAGGAACGCATCGTGCCACTCACGGCTGCGTCCGTGGATGCCATCCTGGCCTGGCAAGAACGGCGCCATGAGCTGACAACAACCGCCTCCGAAAGGGCCCTCTTCGTGGGTGACCGAGGTGCTCGGCTGACGTCCGTTTCGGCGTGGCGCATCATCCGACGCCTCCTGGGGCCCATCACGGAGAGCCGTCGGAAGAGTCCGCATGTCTTGCGCCACTCCTTTGCTACCCATTTGCTCGACAATGGCGCCGACTTATCGGCCGTGAGCGAGCTTCTCGGCCATTCCAGCCTGAGCACAACGCAGGTATACACTCACGTGAGTGTAGAGCGCTTGAAGGAAGCGTATCACCGCGCCCATCCAAGAGCCGAAGAGTAGCCGAGGCCCCTTATCGAAGGAGCGGTAGGGACCACAGCAGCACACCGGCACGACGCGCACGCGCAAAGGTAGGTCCGATGCCTGAAGGAAGAACAATGGCAGCTTCTCCGGCCGATACGGCCTGGCTGGAAAGCAAGCGACCGGCAGCATCGAAGAACTCAATGACGTGGTCGGTATCGGCACTGATGCGCAACACATCACCCAACAGCCGCACCGAGCTCCGAATAGGCGGAGGCGCTACGGACGTTGGTATCGGTATCACGAAGGATCGGCGGTCGCGTTCGATGCCGCCAACAGCATACCGGACGTTCCACGTGCCAGCGATGGTGGGGGCACGAATCCACGACCACCAATAGAAATAATTGGACTGTAGACCGGCGACGGTTCTGAACGAGAACCACTCCGTGCCATCGGGAGCAAACCAGACAACGGCAACGCTATCGGTAGCATCGACCGGTTGCTGCAGTGCCCAATAGGTGACAGCCGTATCCAAGCGCCCAAGGGTATCCAACAAGGGTGGTTCCTCGCGTAGGCTGTCCAAGGCTGGTGCAGCGGAGGTTAGTCCGGAAGCGAGCATACGATACGTTGTGTGGTAGGCCACGTCCCGCAGCACGGGCATAGGCAAGGACCGGCAGGCACCATCTAGTGGGTCGACAATCCTCCATACTTCGAAATGGAGATGCGGATCCTCACTGTTTCCGCTTGAGCCCACGAGCGCCAGACGCTCACCTGCCCCGACGGTGTCACCAACACGAACGCGGGCAGAGCTCCGGCGATTATGAGCATAGTACGTGAAGAACCCTTCGGCATGCTCCACGGCTATGTAATTGCCAAATCCTTGCTCAACGATACTGCGTTTGTTTCTGTCAGGTAAGGAATCGACGACGGCCGTAACCACACCTCGTGCAGCTGCTCGGACCCATACTCCACTATCCATCTGTCTGAAGCTGCGTAGCACGAAATCCGTACCGCGATGTTGATCGTAGGTCTGCCAGCCGCAATACGTATCGGCTGTTTTACCCAGACGCGCATCGGCGTCCACACGGTTGACGATCGTCCAGTCTACGCCTTCGATGCCTTCAATCGGTATGACCAACGGAAGCACCTGGGCCTTTGCCTGTTGCCCGACGAACGGTGCCAAAACGAGGGCCACTATCAACCATTTGTAAAGGGACATCGTGGATGTTGGAGGGCAGTTACAGTGTTTCATGGTGTCTTGCAGTGTCGATGGCTGTTCAAATATCGTATTTTCATGGTGCAGCAACTCACCACAAGAGGACGTAATCCATGACACAGCCCCTGCGCATTGCCGTAGTGGGAACGGGCCACCTTGGCAGTATTCATGCCAAGTTGATTGGCACCCACGGCGATGCCGTGCTCGCGGCCGTAGTAGACCCCGACGCCGAACGAGGCCCAGCCATCGCAGCAACATATGAGACTCCATGGCATGCCTCCATGGACACGCTGACGGATGTGGATGCCGTTATCATTGCCAGCCCGACCACAACCCACCATGCAATGGCCATCCAGGCCATGGACCGCGGTTGGCATTGTTTTATCGAGAAGCCAGTAACGGCAACGGAAGATGAAGCGCAGGATCTGGAGCGCAGGGCGGACGCATCGCGGCTGGTAGTCCAGGTTGGACATGTGGAGCGATTCAACCCCGCCGTACGGGCCATCGCAGGGATGAACGTCGCTCCCCTCTTCATCGAAGCGCACCGGTTGGCGCCGTTCAAGCCTCGCGCCATCGACGTCAGCGTGATTCACGATTTGATGATCCACGACATCGATCTCCTGCTCTGGCTCACTGGCAGCCCTGTCGTTGGCATTCATGCAACGGGTGTGTCCGTACTGACACCAACGATTGATATCTGTAATGCCCGCCTGGAATTTGCCAACGGTTGTGTTGCAAACATTACGGCGTCGAGAATCTCGGCCAAGCCAATGCGTAAACTTCGGTTGTTTCAAGGCAGCGGCTATTTGTCGCTTGATCTGGGAGCACCTTCGGTAGAGCTGTATCGCCTTATTGAAGCATCGGACCTGGAGCCCAGCCACCAAACGCCATTGGGCAGTGTGAGTACACGATTTGGCGACCGAATGATCGTCCACGATCTTCCTCCCGTTGAACCGGGCAACGCCATTGCCGACGAGCAACGATCCTTTATCGACAGTATTCGCAAGGGTACCAATGCCGCGGTGTCCGTGCACGACGGCGCCGAAGCCGTGCGCATTGCTGCCGCCATAGAACGCCAGATAGCACCACAACCGTAACTGTCCTTGCGACTATCGTGCCTGCGACGCGCCCCCATCGTTTGAAAGTTCTTATCATCTTCATCGGCAGCCTCAACGCATTGTCGTTGATGGCGCAGACCGAGGCGGCGGACTTTTCGCGTATCGGATTTGCTGGAGCGCTTACGGCGGCCGTTTCCGACTATCAAGCCGTTGGAATCAACCCAGCCAATCTGGGCTTTCCGCAGCTCAACGATCTGTACCAGTATTCAAGCCCCATTGAAGGTGGCATTGACCGACGCAAACGTCAATGGGCCCTAACCCTGGCAGAAGGAGGTTTTACTGCACACTCCGATGCCCTGCAACGAGGAGACCTCTGGGACGCACTGTTCCAATCATCCTCCTTCAACTTCACGCAAGAACAGAAACGTCAGGCGGCAGAAGAGTTTATCAATCGGGGTCTTCGATTCAGCACGGACGTCATCCTATTGGGAGCCTCCTACCAGTCCAACGCATGGGGTGGTGTGGCCCTGACCATCCGGGAACGGATTGCTGGAACGTTCCAGTTCAACGAAAGCGCTTCAAGGCTTGCGTTTGAAGGCCGGTTCTTCGATTATTTCGACTCCACTGCCGTCAACTTCCGCGGCGACACTGTCGGCTATGCTCGAAACCCTCAGCGATACAGTACCCTGTTTGACGGCACGCGGCTGGCTCTCACGTGGTACCGCGAGTACGGCATTACTTATGGGGTCACAATTGTCAACAAAGACTCCCTTCGCGTCAGCGTTGGTGCCGGAGCCAAGTACCTACAGGGATACGCCTACCTGGATGCTGAAGTACGATCTGGTTCGCTTCAAGCCCGCAGTGCTCTCAGTCCCTTATTTGGCATCAACTATGGCAAGGCAACCTCACCATCCATGCGTATGGGCACGGGCTTCGAGTCTGTTGGCATGGGATGGGCTGTCGACGTCGGGATCACCGTTCAATTCGAAGAACGATGGACGATAGCTGCCTCGGCCATCGATATTGGCGCCATGATGTGGGATGGGAACGTGTTCATTGCCAAGGACACCATCCTGAACGGGCTTTCCAGCACCGGCTTTGCGAACTACAACATCTTCGAACAGGCGCCTCAGGTGACGGGCGAAGGTAACTTCTTTCAATGGGAGGGGCTAACATCAGCTCGGGCTGATCTACCAGCCCGCCTTCGGTTGGGCCTTTCATACGAGTATTCCAAACGCTGGCGCTTCGGCGCCGACTATGTTGCACCATTCAACCGGGCCGCAGGAGCTTTGGGCGAGCCTATCATCAGTGTTGGCGTAGACTGGCGCCCTACCGTCTGGCTTACAGTGAGTTCAGGTGTAGGCACAGGCGGCAACATGGGGCCGTTCATCCCCATTGGCATCATGGCCTCGCTGTTTGGTGGCTTCTGGGAAATCGGTATTCAATCACGCGACGTAGCCACCTTGATCATTGCCGACCGTCCTATTCTTTCTCTGTGTACGGGCCTTGCGCGTTTCCGTTGGTAGCTACCAAGCATACGCTTCTGGCGCTTCGCCTCCGGGACCAGGCCAAATGGCGTCCAGTTCGGCACGTACTTCAGCATCCAGCGTTATCTCCATTGCTCGCACATTCGCTTCCAACTGATCCATCGTCCTTGGGCCAATGATTGCCGACGTCACATCAGCATTGGCCATAACCCAGGCCAAGGCTACGTCGGAATAGTCACGACCGATACGCCGGCACAGTTCTTCATACCGTTCAATCGATGGGCGCAATCGCTCTGCCGATGCCAAGAGTTGCGGCCGTGTGCGGCGGCCAGTGCTCTCGGTGCTGAATATGCCACTCAGCATCCCACCGCCTAGCGGGCTCCACGGCAGTACCGCCATACCGTAGGCTCTGGCAGCAGGAATCACCTCCAGCTCGATCGTGCGGTTACGTAGACTGTAGACGCTCTGTTCGCTGACCAATCCGAGAAGGTGACGGCTGCGGGCGGACTCATTTGCCTGGGCAATCTGCCACCCGGCAAAATTGCTCGATCCTACATAGGTGATCTTCCCTTCTTGAACGAGCCTGTCCATCGCCATCCAAATCTCTTCGAAAGGGGCCGTGCGATCCACATGGTGCATTTGATAAAGATCGATATGATCGGTTTGTAAACGCCGCAATGATGCCTCGCATGCCTTACGAATGTGGTAGGCCGAGAGCCCTCCTTCATTGACCGCTCCACTCATTGGACTGTACACCTTCGTTGCCAAGACGATCCGGTCGCGACGCCCACCGCCTTGCCTCATCCACCTGCCAATGATCTCTTCGGTGAGGCCTCGCCCCTTGTCATAACCATAGACATTTGCAGTATCGAAGAAGTTGATGCCCAGGTCCAAGGCGCGGTCCATGATGGCGAAAGAGTCGGCTTCGGATGTTGTTGGACCAAAGTTCATGGTACCAAGGCACAGGCGCGAAACCTTGACGGCGCAGCGGCCAAGTGTTGTATAGTTCATGGCGATGTAAGGAGAACACAAAAACCGGGCGATGTTACGGATGTTTTGGTGAACATGACACCGCAAATTGAGACGATCCGTATGACGTGTTTTTTACGCCGTAGCCTGGAGTGAAGATTCCTAACTTGTCTTCATGACGCAACGCGATCCTCGCACCGAACAGGCCTATCGGTTGTCTTTGGCGAACGGGATCAGTGTTATCGTCACCATCGTTTGCGTTCTGGTTGCATTCATGGTGATAGACTCTGCCTTGGAAGAAATGCGGGACGACGCACGGCTCATCAACGTTGCTGGACGGCAGCGGATGCTGTCACAGAACATTGCCCTGGCCATCGTAGCTTCCCACGCGCTGCCGAACGCTGTTCCATGGAACCTCTCCAGGCGAATGGACGAGTTTCGCGATGGGCACATGGAGGTTTGTAAGGGACTACGCAGGGACAGCCTCTATATGGACGGTCACTTAATGACCGTTTTAACAGGGCCAGTCCAGGAGTCCATCGATTCGCTCATTGCCAGCGCGCGGATGGTAGGCCTTGGCAAAAAGGTTGACCCCGTACAGGTGATCAAGGCATCGGCCCGTGTGCTTGAAGGCATGGACCGCATTACCTTCGGCGTACAGCAAGTCTCACAAGAAAAGCGCACACGGGCTGAACGAACAATAGCCGTAACGCTGCTCGTGTTGGTGCTCGTAGTAATCCTTGAATTCATGGTCATCATGCGGCCCGCGTTGCAGCGTCACCAAGCACTGTATCGGGAACTTGAAGTATCGCGAGAAAATGCGGCAGCAGCAGCGGCGAACTTGCGCCAAATTGTTCGCATCATTCCTGACATCACCTTTGTGTTTGATGCCGATGGGCGGTACAAGGACATTTTCACGTATCGTGAAGACCTCCTCGTCCAAGACCGGCGACAACTCATTGGCAAGACCATATCCGAGGTATTCCCGGAGCACCAGGTGGGCCTCTTCATGACTGCACTTGCCGAAACGCTGTCTACGGGAACATCGCAAGAAATCCATTATGCTCTTGAACTGCCAACGCGAACACGGTGGTTCGAGGGAGTCACTACGGTGCTCGACTATCCGTTGGATCGCCGTAAGGACGTCGTCATGATCGTACGCGACGTCACGGAACGTCACGAGCGCGACGTCCATGAGCAGCACATGCAACGACGGTTGATACAAGCAGCTCTTGAAGCGCAGGAAGCCGAACGTGAACGGCTTGCCGACGATCTCCATGATGGTTTGGGCCAGCGGTTGGCGGCCCTGAAGCTGAACGCCAGCCGCTTGGAATGCCTTCGGGATAACGACGATACGACCTCCATATTAGGCGAAATCGATGACCTGACGGAAACCGTTCGCGAGATAGCGACAAACATCGCTCCGGCTACCCTCCGGCGCTTTGGCCTTCCAGAGGCCATCCGCACCGACGCGTCACAGTTCGTCTCACCGGGATCGCTTGCAATTCACGTCCATCTCCATACGCGCAACGGACGGTACCCCGAAACAGTAGAGAAGGGTCTCTTCCGGATTTACCAGGAGCTGATAACGAACGTGATTCGGCATGCTCAGGCTACGGAAGTCACCATTCAGCTGCTGGAACGCGATGGCCTTCTGGAACTGCAAGTAGAGGACAATGGGCGTGGGTTCAATGAACCGGCAACCACAATACAAGGACGAGGCCTTATAGGCGTTCAAACACGAGCGATTGCCCTGCACGGTACTCTGCACGTTGATAGTGTCCCCAATCGGGGAACCTATGTTTCCATCGTAGTACCCATCAGCGAAAGACGGCACGATGACCGAACACGGAGCACACCTGCAACCACAGAGGACAAACGTCCGGATATTGATTGCTGACGACCACACGCTCTTCCTGGAAGGAATGGAGCGTATGTTGGGCGAAACACCTTGGGTTACCATTGTTGCTACGGCCAAGGACGGAGCAGAAGTCCTACGCAAGCTCCATTCCTACTACGTTGATATCGTCCTGCTGGATATCCATATGCCTGGTGACGATGGAATCAAAACAGCGGAGACGATACGTAGTCGCCATCCGGACGTCAAGATCATCATCGTCAGCATGTATAGTGAACGTACCTTCATCGAGAGAAGCTATAGGCTCGGCGTTCACGGCTATCTGCTGAAGAACACGTCCTCGGCCGAAGTCCTGAAGGCAATCGAAACGGTTCGACTTGGGGGGCGATATTTTGCTCAGGACGTCACGGCGGCTATACTCGGTGAGTCCGTAGGTCTGAAGCCACGCACGCAGGGTGCGCTCACGAAGCGGGAAACGGACGTCCTTACCTTGATTGCCAAGGGACTCAACACTGTTGATATTGCCAGGCACTTACATCTCAGCCCACAGACCGTGAGCACGCATCGAAAGAACATCATGCAAAAATTGAATGTTGGCAACGCCGCTGCCCTGGTTCGATATGCCATAACGGAAGGGTTGGTACAATAAGGGTACCAGGCAGAATTTCTGTAGCTACTACCTTGGCTACCCAACATTGGGTAGAAGATGCATCCGAAACGATCATGAGGAGCCTCCACGGTTACGATTGTCTACCCTCTTTTCATGAGGAAAATACCCATTGCAGGTGAGGGCTCGGAAATACCCATAATGAGGCTTTTACAGCCTTGCTCGAGGAAATATGTTCGCAGCCGACCGCTGTGTAATGTATCACTCGTCTTGGGAATGGGATATGTCAGAAATCCGCTATGATGCGCTCCGAACACTGTCGTCGGTGCCCGTAGAACGCACTGCAAAGAATGGCAACCAAAAGTTGTCGTCGATTTTTGGCGAGAAGGTGTTCAACCTGATCGCCATGAAGGAATATCTTGCCGAAGGAGTCTACCAAAAGATGGCAGACGCCATTCAACGGAATGCACGCATTGACGTTGAAACGGCCGAGAACGTCGCAAAGGGCCTCAAAAAGTGGGCCACGGACCTGGGCGCAACACACTATACCCATTGGTTCCAACCACTAACGGGCAGTACGGCAGAAAAACACGACTCGTTCTTCAAGCCATCATTGGATATCACCGTTCAAGGGATGGAGAATCTTTCGGCAGCGGAATTGATCCAGCTGGAGCCCGACGCATCATCGTTCCCACATGGAGGACTTCGGAGTACGGACAAGGCACGGGGATACACCGTGTGGGATCCCAGCAGTTATGCCTTCATCATGGAGACGGAGAATTCGAAGACCCTGTACATTCCCGCAGTGTACATCTCGTATACTGGCGAATCCCTCGACTTCAAGACGCCCCTGCTCAAGAGCTGCGAAGTTCTCAACCGTGCCGCAACGGCCGTATGTCACTACTTTGACAGCTCCGTCAACAACGTTATCGCCACGCTCGGCTGGGAACAGGAATACTTTATCGTGGACGCTGGTTTGTATAAGGCACGTCCTGACTTGATGATAACGGGAAGAACTCTCTTTGGAGGCAAGCCTGCGCGCAATCAGCAGCTCGAGGACCACTACTTCGCATCCATTCCCGAGCGTATCCAAACCTTCATGGCCGACTTCGAAAAGGAGTCCTATCGGTTGGGAATACCCCTGCGCACTCGTCACAACGAAGTTGCTCCCGGCCAGTACGAATGTGCTCCCATGTTCGAAGAACTCAACATGGCGAATGATCACAACTTGTTGTTGATGGACGTCATGTCGAGGGTAGCAGCGCGCCACGGCCTTGCCGTGCTGTTCCACGAGAAGCCGTTTGCAGGAGTAAATGGATCCGGGAAGCATAACAATTGGTCCATCGCCACGGATCGGGGCAAAAACCTGTTGAGCCCCGGGGAAAATCCCGGATCGAACCTGTACTTCCTGACATTCTTCATCAATGTCATCAAGGCTGTCAACGAATATGGCGACATGCTGCGTGCCGGCGTTGCAACTCTTGGAAACGAGCATCGCCTGGGTGCCAACGAAGCGCCGCCTGCCATCATCTCCGTCTTCACGGGGTCGCAATTGGAAACAGTCTTGTCCACGTTCAAGTCCGTTGGCCTTGCGGCATCGTCGTCTCTAGGTCGCGACATTATTGACCTTGGCGTACCGCGCATCCCTGAAGCTGAAAAGGACGCCACGGATCGCAATCGTACGTCGCCGTTCCCCTTTACGGGCAACAAATTCGAGTTCCGTGCCGTGGGATCTTCACAGAACAACGCTCAAGCGCTCACCATCCTGAACACCATGGTGGCGCAACAGCTGGCCGATTTCAAACGCGACGTTGATGTGCGTATTGGCCAGGGTGAGGATCAGCATGATGCCCTCATCGCAGTACTTCAAGGTTACATTGCCGACAGCGAGCGGATTATCTTCAACGGTGACGGAAATAGCGCTGAATGGGCAGAAGAAGCACGCAAGCGTGGTCTCAAGAATGCCGTCTCCACTCCCGATGCTCTCAAGGCACTAATCTCCAATCAAGCTCGAACGATATTCTCTTCCAATGGCATTATGAATGACGCCGAACTTACGGCCCGATACAACGTGCAATTGGAGCAGTATGTCAAAAAGATGGACATCGAAGTGCGCGTCTGCGAAGAAATGGTTCGCACGCATATCCTGCCCGCTGCGTTCGATTATGTCCGGAAGCTATCGGACAACTACGACGGCTTGCACCGCATGGGCCTTACCAAGGCTGCCGACAAGGTCAAGGCAGAAACGGAACTCGTTATCAGCCACGTAGAGCGCACGCGCGAACTCCTTGAAGACCTCTCCAAGGAGCTCGACGCCGTTCATCATCTGACGTCCCTGGAAGAAGAAGCCGCACAGTACTCAGCCAGGATCAAACCATATCTGGATGCCATCAGGTTGGAGGCCGACCATCTTGAGCGTTTGGTCGACGACAACCTCTGGAAGTTGCCCAAGTACCGCGAACTCCTGTTCATCCGATAACCATGGCACGAACATCCAAACAGAAGTCGCAAAACGCCGACGTCGTTTTGCCATCGCAGGCCAGCCCCCAGGGGGCTGGCCTGCCCGACGAAGAATTCAGACTTTTTTCGTCGCTCGATACTACCGGTTCTGGCTTGCTGCCTGCAAAACGCCTTATCGATGCCTTGGAGACACTTGGTATCCTCGTAGATGACCCACGTCTCGACATGTCCCGCCTCGGCATCGATAATGTACGCGACGTTGCGGATCTCTCCATAAGCTTCGAACAGTTTTCCTCCTTTGTCCAGAACAGTAAATCCACACTCATTAAGGATGCCCTGCAGGGGTCTCTTGTTGTTCCTGACTTCGATGCTTTTAGGGCATCGCTGCGCGACATGTTTGTTGCTACCAAAAAGAACACCAGCGGACAAGTCGCCAATTATATTCCGCAACTAGGCCGCGTCTCTCCGGAGAATTTCGCCGTCTCTGCCTGCACCATCGACGGGCAGCGAACTTCGTTCGGCAATTCCACAACGCCCTTTTGTATACAAAGCGTATGTAAACCCATCAACTATTGCATCGCCCTCGAGCAGTTCGGCGAAGAAACCGTTCACAAGCATGTTGGTAGGGAACCCAGCGGCATTGGATTCAACAGCCTTGCTTTGAATTCCGTTGGATTACCACACAATCCCATGATCAACGCCGGCGCCATCATGATGTGTTCCATGATACGGCCCGAAGAAGCCATGGCGGACCGTTTCGACAGCGTCGTTGATATGTGGCGCCGCCTCGGTGGTGGTGGCCATGTTGGATTCAACAATGCTGTCTATCTCAGCGAGCGGCAAACTGCAGACAGAAATTTCGCGCTCGGCTATTTCATGCGCGAGAAAAATGCCTTCCCCAAGGGCACAAACCTCATCGACACGCTCGAGTTTTATTTCCAATGCTGTTCGATAGAAACCACGTCCGACGTGATGGCCATCGTAGCCGCAACCCTAGCCAACGGTGGTATCTGTCCGCTCACCGGTGAACGAATACTGGGTAGCAATACGGTGAAGAACTGCTTGTCGCTCATGTCATCATGCGGTATGTATGACTTTAGTGGAGAGTTTGCCTTTCTTGTTGGTCTTCCAGCAAAGAGTGGTGTCGGCGGCGGTCTCATGGTCGTTGTTCCCAACGTCCTTGGGCTTTGCATTTGGTCGCCTGCTTTGGACAACCTTGGTAATTCCGTACGGGGTGTCGAGTTCTGCAAACGCCTTGTGGAGACGTTCAACTTTCACGTGTTTGACTCCTTGGCGTCCGGGACCTCGAACAAGGTAGATCCGCGACAAAAGCGCATCAACAGTCACGCTCAAGCTGTAACGGCACTGTGCTACGCTGCCGCAACGGGCGACGTCCGCGAGATGCGGCATCTGATTGCCCGAGGGATTGACCTCAACATGGCCGACTATGACGGGCGCACGGCCATGCACCTTGCTGCGAGTGAAGGGCATGCGGCCATCATCGATATTCTGATCGCTCGCGGAGCGTATGTGAATCCCCGTGATCGCTGGGGGAATACGCCTCTGGGTGATGCCCGGAGTGGCCTCCGAGCCGACGTCATCACCGTACTCGAGGCCAACAATGCCATCGTCTGAATCGCCTACCCAGGAACGTATCTCCTTCCAACGCCGCTATACACTTCCTTGTGTCGTAGCGGCGCTGGTTGGGGCCAGTGCACTGTTGCCCACCGTGCATCCAGCTGCTACCGACCAGCCTGATCCGGCCTCCCTGGCGTGGATGCTGCTATCGTCCGGACTAGTACTCTTGATGACGCCAGGATTGTCCTTCTTCTATGGCGGTATGGTTTCCGTACGGAATCTTATTTCCACCATGCTTCAGAGTATTGTCGCATTGGGTGTTGTGTCGCTGGTATGGTATGCCGTGGGGTTCAGCCTGGCGTTTGGAGACAGCCTTGGTGGTATCATCGGCAATCCTCTTTCGTTTCCCTTCTTCAACAATGTGGGCACTGCGCCCCATCCGCGGTTGGGTGCTGGTCTTCCCTTTGTGGTCTTCGCAGCCTTTCAACTGAAGTTTGCCATCATTACACCGGCACTCATCACGGGATCGCTTGCAGAACGTATTCGTTTCTCGGGATACGTCGTGTTCCTGGTCCTCTTCACCTTGCTTGTGTATTGCCCTCTGGCTCATGCAACATGGCACCCGGACGGATTGCTGTTCAAGCTGGGCGTGTTGGACTTTGCCGGTGGCACCGTGGTGCATATTTCTGCCGGTGTGGCAGCCTTTGCTGGTGCCGTGTTCGTAGGACGTCGTACGGGCTACGTAGCAGGCCGACATCTCGCGTCGCCCAACGTTCCGTATGTGATTCTGGGCACCGGACTCTTGTGGTTCGGCTGGTTTGGATTTAATGCAGGCTCGGCACTTGCAGCAAATGCCGTTGCAGTGCTCGCCTTCGTCAACACCAATCTTGCGTCGGCGTCGGCCATGCTCACATGGTTGGTGGTGGACATGGCGCGCGGCCGCAAGCCATCAGCAGTCGGGGCCTGTATCGGGGCCGTTGTTGGTCTTGTGGCTATTACTCCTGGTGCTGGATATGTGTCCTTTGGTCCTGCACTGTTCATCGGCAGCCTTGCTGCGCTCATTTCCAATGCTGCTGTTCATTGGCGCACGCAAACGGACATCGACGATACGCTGGACGTCTTCCCATGTCACGGCGTTGGTGGTATGTCAGGGATGATCCTCACGGCAGTGTTTTCCCATCACGGTGGACTGATTACGGGTTCGGCGTCGCTGTTATGGCTGCATTGCCTTGCCTTATTGGGCGTGTCGCTGTACGTGCTTGCCACTAGTAGCCTGCTCTACATCATTACCAATCGCATCTCTCCCCTGCGGGTGGACATCCACGCAGAGCAAATCGGTCTTGATAGAAGTCAACATGATGAGGCGGTGCTGGCCTGATCGCTCGTTATCTTGCAGCCATGAACGGCTACAATCCCTCTACAATCGAACCAAAGTGGCAAGCCTATTGGCGCGCCAACGGCACTACTTCCGTCCAATACGATACGTCCCGGCCCAAGTATTACGTACTCGACATGTTCCCCTATCCATCCGGTACGGGGCTTCATATCGGCCATCCCGAAGGGTATACGGCCACGGATATCGTTTCGCGCTTTAAGCGCATGTGCGGCTTCAACGTGCTGCACCCGATGGGCTTCGATGCCTTTGGCCTTCCAACCGAACGCCAGGCCATGAAGGAGAACATCCACCCCCGTATCATCACGGAACGGAATATCGCCACATTCCGTCGACAGCTCGAGGCAATCGGATTCGACTACGACTGGTCCTCCTCCGTGAATACGACCGATCCATCCTACGTCAAGTGGACGCAATGGATGTTCCTCCTGATCTATAACTCCTGGTACGATACCTCCGCGAATCGCGCTCGCCCCATCAGCGAATTGCCAATTCCTGAGAACATCACCGCCCCACAGGACGTGGAGCTGTTTCGCGACGCACACCGTCTGGCATATGTCGCCAATATCCCCGTGAACTGGTGCGAAGCGCTTGGCACCGTTCTGGCCAATGAAGAAGTGGACGAATGGAAGGCCAAAGGATATTCCGTTGAACGCCGGCCCATGCGCCAATGGATGATCCGTATCACTGCGTACGCAGAACGTCTGCTGGCGGACCTCGATGATTTGCAATGGCCATCGTCCACGCTCGACATGCAACGCCACTGGATAGGACGCAGCGATGGTGCACGCGTCCGCTTCGATGTTGCCGATTCCAATCATTCCATAACCGTGTTTACTACTCGGCCCGACACCATCTTCGGGGCCACCTATCTCGTTCTCGCTCCCGAACATCCACTCGTTGACGATATCACAACAACCAGCCACGCGGCTGACGTTGCCTCGTACAAAGAGGCCGCATCGCTCAAGAGCGATCTGGAACGTACTGAACTCTCCAAGGACAAATCCGGCGTCTTTACGGGCGCATACGCCGTCAATCCCGCTTCCGGACAACCCGTTCCCATCTGGATTGCTGACTACGTCCTGGCCCACTATGGCACGGGGGCCATCATGGCCGTGCCTGGCCACGACGAACGCGATTTTGACTTTGCCATTCGCTATGGACTGCCCATCCTGCAAGTGGTATCGCCGGCCGATGGGTCCGTCATCGATGTGTCCACGAAGCCCTTCTCCGACCCCGGTGTTTCCGTCAACTCAACGTCCGATTTCGTGTCGATTACAGGATTGGAATCTGCAACGGCCAAACAAACCATCATCGCCTGGCTGGAATCTTCTGAAAGGGGCCGTGGCACCATTCAGTATCGCCTTCGGGATTGGCTGTTTTCACGGCAACGGTACTGGGGCGAACCCATCCCAATCATCTTCTTCGACGATGGTACGCGCCGCGCAATGGACCTTGATGAGCTCCCCCTGCAGTTGCCCAACGTAGACAACTTCCAGCCAGCCGGAACCGGAGAGTCCCCGTTGGCAACAGTGGAGACATGGACGAACTATCTGGATTCCAAAACTGGCAAGCGCGGCCGCTTGGAAACGAATACCATGCCGCAATGGGCTGGGTCATGCTGGTATTACCTTCGGTATGCCGACCCTTCCAATGACTCCTGGTTTGTTGATCCTGCCCGGGAACAGTACTGGATGGGCACGGAAGGTGTTGACCTCTACATGGGAGGAGCGGAACATTCCGTCCTTCACTTGTTGTATGCCCGCTTCTGGCATAAGGTTCTCTTCGACTACGGCTACGTTTCGTCCAAGGAACCCTTCAAACGCCTGTTTCATCAAGGCCTCATATTGGGTGAAGATGGCCGAAAAATGTCGAAGTCGCTCGGCAATACCATCAATCCCGACGACGTTATTGCCTCCCACGGTGCCGACGCCCTCCGCCTGTATGAGATGTTCCTTGGGCCTCTCGAAGCGTCCAAACCGTGGAACACCAACGGTATCGAAGGAATCGTGCGCTTCCTGCAGCGTACATGGAGGTTGATCGCATCCGAAGACGGACAGTGCTCTCCTACCGTCCAGGACATCCCGTGTACACCCGAGCAGGACTTCGTCCTGCATACGACCATCAAGAAGACGCGGGCCGACATTGATGCCCTCAGCTTCAACACGGCCATTGCCCAATTCATGATATTCGTCAACGAGTTTACGAGTGCTCCCGTTCGGCCCCGTATTGCCATGGAGCAGTTCGTGCAGTGCCTTGCCCCCTTTGCGCCCCATATCGCCGAAGAGTTGTGGTCCATCCTTGGCCACACACAATCCGTCTTCGCTACAACGTTCCCTGCTGTCGATGAATCAAAGCTTGTTCAAGCCACGGTAGAGATTGTCCTTCAAGTCAACAGTAAGGTGCGCGGGAAGGCCATCGTTGCAGCCGATGCCGACGACGATCACCTTGTCGCAACGGCATTGGCCGACGAAAACGTGCAGCGATTCATCGAAGGCAAGGCAGTCCGTAAAACCATCGTTGTTCCTGGAAAACTCGTCAATCTGATCGTAGGATGATAGCACTTCTTGCAGCAGTTGTTCTGGACAGCCTTCATGTTGGAGGCCCCTTCGACCAAGGCCCCACGCCACGGTCGCTTCCGGAGATATCGGGCCTGGCCGCATCAACGGCCATTCCTGGGTTATTGTGGGCACATAATGACTCTGGCGATCAACCACGCATCATCGGCATCACGCCTGCAGGCAAGGTCAAGCTTACGCTGGATCTGGCCGGGGCCAACCACGTGGACTGGGAGGATATCGCCTACGGGCGTGGGGCTGGGCCCGATAGCTTGGTAAACTATATTCATGTTGCCGATATAGGCGACAACAATGCCAAGCGCCAATTCGTGACCATCTACAGCGTGCCCGAGGCCGTTCCCGCCGAGCTTGCCAATCCTGCCAGCACGTTCCCTGCCATGCGCATGAACATGCCCTTCACGCTGCAACACGTCGTCTACCCGGATGGCCCCCGCGACGCCGAGACGCTTCTGCTGGATTCCCGAACGGGCGAAAAGTACATCGTCACAAAACGCGAAAAGAAGTCTCGTCTGTATCGTGTCCCCACGAAACGGAGCAATCCCGATACATTGGAGTTCATTACCGAGCTTCCGTTTACGTTGGCCACTGGTGGTGACATATCTCCGGACGGCATCATGATTCTGGTAAAGACCTACACGCACGTCTATGCCTGGGAACGCAGCCTGAAGGAGACCGTTGGCCAGGCCATGAAACGACCGCCCATACGGGTTCGCTACATGCCTGAACCCCAGGGTGAAGCAATTGCTTGGGCCCACGATGGTAGCGGTTTCTATACAGCCAGCGAGCGCGAAGACAGCACGGCACCCGCCCCTATCATGTTGTATCCAAGAGCACGAACTGCCGCCGAAGCCAATAAACTCCGCGACGTCCGCCTTCCCGAAATGTCCGTGGCCCCTTCCCAAAAAAAGGGGTGGTTTGACGTACGATACACCGTTCCCAAACAAACGAACGTCGAGCTCTACGTCGTGAATGCCATTGGCCAAAAAGCACGCATTGTTGCCGACCTGTCGTACGAGTCGGGTGTACAAGAGCGCGAGGCCGATCTATCCATGCTCACTGCTGGAGACTATGTCATGGTGCTGCGCACGGCAGACACCTATACGGCGGTTCCATTTTCGATTGGCAGCGTCGAGCATACGGCCCCCAAGGGGCGATCACAAAAACGATAAAGCACGATTTCACCCACAACAGCTCCATCTGTTTTTGGTCATTCGCTAAGCGCCGTTCTCTGGGGAGGAGGATGGCAACGTGAAACGTTCGCAACCAACCATCGTAGAGTGCGCCCATTCTACACAATGTCTGGAGACCGCCAATGACCCGTTTGTTCGCTACCCTTTTTGCACCGCTTCTTGTAGTTGCAACGTTTACCACGGTTGCCAAGGCTTCCGACCCACTGCACGACCGTATTCGTCAGGTGGGCGCGTTGATGACCGAATCGCTGCAGTTGGATACCATCTTCGGAGCATCCTTTCTTCAGTCCGTTCCAGCCCCAAGCCTTAAGGCTGGTATTCGTCAGCTGGCGTCTGGACTCGGCACATATCAGTCACACACGATTACGAAACAAAAGACGCCATTCGAAGCGTCGGCAAAGCTTCTTATGTCGGGAGGAACAAGCATTCCCATCGACATTGCCATCGATCCTACTGCACCACATCGTATCATTGGCTTATTCCTCCGTCCACCGGTCAAAGAAGCCCAAACATTCTCCGAGCTCACCAAGGCCTTTGCGGCCTTACCCGGCCGCAGTTCTTTCCTCATCACCGATCTTGGCACCGGCCAATCGCTTGCCTCCCACAACGATACCGCACGTCTTCCCCTTGGAAGTGCCTTCAAACTGTATATTCTGGGCGAACTTACGCGTCAAATCCAATCTGGAAGTAAACGGTGGAGCGACGTTGTAACCTTGGATTCTACTCGGTTCTCACTTCCTTCCGGCATACTGCAGACGTGGCCACACGGAGCCCCTATTACGCTCCATACGGCTGCAACACAAATGATCAGCATTTCTGACAATACCGCTACCGATCTCCTCCTGCACGTCGCTGGCCGGTCGAATGTCGAAGCCGTGCAGTCGATTATGGGACACGGCAAACCTGATGTCAATATTCCCTTTCTGTCAACGAGGGAACTCTTTATCTTGAAATTCTCGAAGGGGGCCTCGTTGGCCAATCGATATCGGGAAGCATCACTGGCGGGGCGTAGGGATCTCCTCGCCACCAGTATCGCAACGGTACCCAACGACAGTGTTGCGATGGAGGAAGAACCTATCATGGTCGACCAACTCGAGTGGTTCGCCTCGGCACGAGAAATGTCGTCCTGCATGAAATGGTTCTATACCAATGGAACATCGGCAGCCGGCGCAATGGCCTTGGATATTCTTTCGGTAAATCACGGCGTGTCCATCAATAACGCAGACTTCCCGTATGCAGGCTATAAGGGCGGATCTGAGCCAGGCGTTATCACGATGGTATATCTCCTGCGACACAGAAGCGGACGCTGGTATACCCTATCTGCCTCCTGGATGAACACCGAAGCACCAGTCCAAGAAGGGAACTTCATTAGTCTGGTTCAGTCAGCGATTGACCTCTTGGGCAAACAGCAATAACCACTGCACGGTATTGTTGAGTAGGCATTCATGCCCGGCCCACCTGGGGCTGGGCATATCCGTGTACGTGCATTCATTGTGCGCGCTGGAACCTTATAATTCTGGTGCTTTCATTGATAGTCTACCAGCTTGCAGAACTAACCGGACTCACGAATTGCCTTGGTTCATGAACAGCAACAATGCCTTCGCATGCCCCGAATGTTTGTTCCTCGATACGAATAGTTTGCGACTTGATCCGCGAATCACGTTGGTTTCGTATATTCTCCGGTGGAAGAAGCCACGGTTGTTCAAACAAGTGTTATAGCATGGACTAATACTCTCATTTAATTCCATGCGAGTTCTTGCTTTGAGAGGCTTGGTGTCAAACACCTCTATAGTGCGCATTGTGGTTGTTGAGTGTTTTTGGATTAGGTGAATACGATGAAAGTTACTGTATGTGAGGCATGTCAGTCCTCAAATGTGCCCATGAGCGAGGTCCTTCGTGTTGACGGTATTGCCCATTGCAATGATTGTTTGGCAAACAAGTACCCTGAAGAAGACATGCTTTTGGGGCATCTGCTTGAACACGAACCGGATCCGACCATATGTTCTATGTGCTCAATAGACCATGGAAACGAGGAATTGAAGCCTTTGAGTGGGAAACCAGTATGTGAGTCATGTAGGGCTCTTCTTAATAGGAGGGCTGTTCCTGTGTGGGTAAAGGCCTCCTTTGCTGGCGTCTTGATTGTCGTAGTTCTCGCATTCGCGCTGAACTGGCGCTTCTACAGCGCTAAAAACAGTGTAGCTCTTGCAAATGATGCGTTTGAGAAAGGAAATGTCGACAAGGCCGTCGAGCACATTAATCATGCATTACATGAGGTTCCAGAATCCGAGGATGTTAAAACTCTAGCACGATACATGGGAGGATGTCGAATGCTCGCTGTTGGCAATTATGCTCAAGCGTTGGCGGATTTTGAGTACTGCGAAGATCGTCTACCTGATGACTACCAGATTGACATGTTGATCAACCGCGCAGACATCCTCGCTTCCTTTACCAAGGGGGATTACACAAGATATCTCGATCTAACACTCGCGCAATTGTCCCAGGACACGCTCTCGGCAGACCACCACGCCGAAGTTGCAAGCGCGTATGCATGTCTTTACGCCGATGGAGGCAAGCTTGGATTTCGAGATCTTGCCAACTATCATATCGAACGGTGTAAACAAACTCCATCGTTCTCCGGCGAATTACAGAACTACTGCAATAGTATCGAGTATCGCTTATACTCAAAGCAGATTTTGACTTTTTCACAGTTCGCTGAGGTCTATCCTGATGGATGGACCACACCTGCTGCAGAATAGTTCTACATTCATCAGACTTACAACGTTTTATACAACTCCATTCAGTCCACCCATTCGATCCTGAGTATGTTTTTCATCCCTGGTCCGTTGATTGCGATTCTCACCTTCCCTGGTATCATAGTTCATGAGTTTGCTCACGTCCTCTTCTGCCGTCTCCGTAAGGTGACAATTCTCGAAGTATGCTATTTCCAGACGTCGGATCCATCAGGCTATGTCATCCATGACGAGCCTTCAGACTTCACTTCAACCTTTCTGATATCGATGGGACCATTCTTTGTAAACTCGTTACTATGCGTACTCATTTGTCTTCCAGCCTTTATTCCCATACACTTTTTTGGCATATACTCATTCCTATCCTACGTGCTTCTTTGGCTAGGCATCTCGATTGGCATGCATGCAATCCCATCCAATCAGGATGCGCGGAATGTCTTTGATCAAGCAAAGTTGGCTATAAAGAAAGGCAACCCACTTGCAATCATCTCCTTTCCGATCATTGCCGCTATTTTTGTTTTCAATCTACTCCGGTTCTTTTGGGCCGACCTCATCTACGCAGCGACTCTTGCATTTGGCGTTCCTGCTCTTTTGTTTTGACGAGATCAGGTCTTGTTCGACAGGTAGACCTGATCATCCGCTTCGTTTCATTA
>JALOMA010000086.1 GCA_025455735.1 Candidatus Kapaibacterium sp. | reverse complement strand
CGGATAGTGACCTTATCCTAGCCGACTGTGGTGCTGAATATCATGGCTATACCGCCGACATCACCCGCACCTGGCCTGTTCGTGGTACGTTTACCAAAGAACAGCGTGAGATTTATTCCATTGTACTGGAAGCGCAGGATTCCGGTATTGCTGCCTGCCGTGCTGGGGCTGCATTTTCGGCACCACATATGGCTGCGCAGGCCGTTATTGCCAAGCGGCTTCAAGAACTGGGTATTATTTCGTCGGAGCGTGATGTACGACGGTACTTCATGCATGGTACTAGCCATTACCTTGGTCTTGACGTCCATGATGCGGGTACGCTCGGTCCGTTGCAGCCCAACACCGTCCTCACCGTGGAGCCAGGAATCTACATCGCCGCTGGCAGTCCGTGCGATCCCAAGTGGTGGAACATCGGTATTCGCATCGAAGACGATATACTCGTCACGTCCAAAGGACCCGTCAATCTATCGGCAGCACTGCCCCGAGCCGCTTCCGACATCGAAGCCATGGTAGGGACTGCCCGTTAATGCCCAATGGGTGCTGGCCCGTAACTTTGCGCCATGCCTCTCATCCGCTCCATTTCGGGCCTTCGGGCCACTGTCGATGATTCCTTGAGCCCGGACGTCATCATCCGCCATGTACGTGCATTCCATGACATGCAGCCTCCTGGCCCTATTGTTGTCGGGCGTGATGGCCGGCCGTCGGGACAAGCCATCCAGGACCTTACCGTTGCCACCTTACAACACCTGGGTCGAACTGTTCACGTGATTGGTCTGGCACCAACACCAACGGTTCAATTGGCTACCGAACACTCCAATGCCGCTGGCGGAATCTCCATTACGGCAAGCCATAATCCTGCGGCATGGAATGGCCTTAAGTTCGTCGGTGCCGACGGTGTCTTTCTCGCACCCGATGCTGCTGCAGAATTGTTCGCCGCGGCTGATCATGCCTCCCCCGATCCACCTTCCGAGGTACGTGCTCCAGCCATCGATACATCGCAGGCCCTAACGGATCACATCGATGCCGTTCTGGCCCTGCCCGCCCTCGCAGGCTATCAACCTCCAAGCCGACCATACGTGGCCGTCGTTGATGCCGTCAATGCTTCGGGCTCGTTCATCGTACCAGCCCTCCTCCGCCGCCTGGGCTACCAGGTTGTGGAGCTGTATTGCAACGGAAACGGCCTGTTTCCACATACACCAGAACCACTGGCCGAGAACCTCACGGACCTCTCCCAAGCCGTTCGGGATCACGGTGCGGACGTTGGCATCGCCGTCGATCCCGACGCCGACCGTCTGGTGCTGCTCGACCATACTGGGGCTGCAATTGGCGAAGAATATACCGTGACGCTGTCCGCCCTTGCCGTGTACGAAGCAGGAGAAGAAGGTCCCGCTGCCATCAACTATTCCACAACACGGATGGTGGACGACGTAGCGGCGCGGTTCGGCCATGACGTTCATCGTGCCCCCGTGGGCGAGATCAACGTGGTTCGTACCATGCATCACCACGGCTGTATCATCGGAGGCGAAGGCTCGGGTGGCGTTATCTATCCGGCTTGTCATGCGGGAAGGGACTCGCTCGTCGGCATTGCCCTTGTCACGACCCTCTTGGCCCGACGGGGCACGTCGCTTCGGGACGTCGTAGACTCCCTACCCTCCTACGCCATGGTTAAAACGAAGGTCGACCTTGCCAATCCTGCCGATGCTGATACCCTTCTTGAAGCAGTGGCAAACAGCGCAAACGGTGCCATCCTTCACCGCGACGACGGCGTCCACTGCGCATGGTCCGACCGCTGGTTGCACGTCCGTGCATCCAACACCGAACCTATCCTACGCGTTATCGCCGAGGCCCCTGATGCCGCTGCTGCCCAGGCCCTTGTCCAATCCGTGTACGCTCTGAAAGGGGCCCTGTAATGGCGCTTCGCGGCACCGACCGTATGGCGGCTGCAAGGGCATTGCTTGAAGTATGTCTTCACGATGCCATCGAACGGTTTGGTCTGGGCCTAACGGCCCAGGACCACGCCATGGTAGATGGCGCATGGATTACCGTTCGCTCCCAGGATGGTGCCGTCATCTGCCTTGTTGATGCCCGCTTCGTCGACGATGATCCCTTTGACGACGTACTTCGGGACCGTGCCCGCTCCGTTGCTTCGCGCCTTCAAGCGCCAACCTTTGCCATCGTCACCTTCCGCAGGGCCGTCTTGTATGCCTCCAGCGCTGCCGCTGCACGTGCTCCAGAGGAACAGCAGGTGCTCCTGCAACGGCGACTGGCGGACGTCCTTTCGCTGGACGATGTTAGGTCCGATGTAGCTGCCGAGCACATTTCGGTGGGCCTTCGCGACCTTCTTACGGCCGCCATGGCAGCCGCCAACGGCGAGTCCACCAGTACCGGCGCCGATGACGTCCTGCTGGATCGGCTCCGCGATACCACAGCGGAACTCCTGGATTGTACCGATCGCTCCGCACTGCAACGGTCGGCCGTCGTGCGTCTGGCGACGTCCATCCTGGCCTATGGGCTCGTCCACATGCGCAACGAAGAGGCTCTTGACCGCCTGTCCATTCCCTACGGCGTCACCAGTGCCGAGCTGATGTTGGATATCATCGGCGCCTATTTCCGGGCGGCACGGCGGGCTGGGCACCAGATGGTACCCGACCACGTCACGGACGTATGCGTATTGCCGCACCGTGCAGGTATCTTCCGGACGGCGTTGGCAGACCTCTGCCGATTCCTCCAACGGTTTGACCCCATCCGGTTGGATGACCTTACGCTTCACCGTGCCGTGGATGCCTACCTCGCTTGGTGTGCTGGTACGCGGCGCACGGCATCACCAACCATTGACCTTGTCGACGTAGCATTGCGCATGGCCGCCCCCTCCACCGAGGCCACGCCGCATCCCATACGCCTGCTCGAAGTTGGTTCGGCACATGGTCTCTTTGCTGTTCGCTCCGCAGTGCTTGCCGACAGTCGGGGCATGGCCCCTTTCCAGTCAACGGTCTATGTAGCTGATGCCGACGATGAGCGGCACGTCGTACTCCGAACGATCGGACAGATCAGCGACGCCGCGGGCCTCCATTTGCTGCGCTCTCGCGACTCCGCGACGGAACCGTGGGACGTGGCCTGCATTACGGCGTCGGAAACGTCGGATCGCCATCGCCTGCGCGTCCTCATCAATTCCCTTCCAGTAGCAAGCCAGGGCGCTCTTGTACTCGTGGTTCCACTAGCAGCACTGCACGACCCACTGTGGGCGGGCGTACGATCTGCCCTCGGTGAACGGTTTAGCGTGGAGTGGATCGTTACCTCGGACGTACAGCCTTTCTCCGAACCTGATGCGGGACTATGCTGCATCGTTGCCCGCCATGATACTGGCATCAATGAGCCATTGGCCCGACTTGTAGTCCTACGGCAGCCGTTCGAAGCCTTCTTTGTTCCTTGCCATGTACCCCGTGAACGCGATGCAAAACGGGTACAAGGAATCGACACCTTTGTGCGGTATCTGGCAGCCAGCGACAAAGGCAAAAACAACAGCGAAGCCGTTGTCCGCGTGCTTCCGCAACGTGTCCTGCGGGAACGCGCCACCGACGATGCCGGTTGGTTCGACCTCGCCGTGCCCGTTGACGTTCTTGTGCGTATTCTCCAGAAGGCCCATGGCAAACTCCAAGTTCTGCGTGACGTGGGAACCGTTCACAACGGTCTCCGTACAGGCGCCAATGAGTTTTTTTTGGTCGATCAGGAGGCCATTGCCACGCAAAGTCTGGAGCCTCAGTACTGGCAACGGACGTTAATGACCGGCAATCTTGTGGACAACCTGATCGTCACCGACGCCGACCAGATTCATGGCATCATGGGAGCTCCTACTACCGACCGGCGTTTGCTCCTCATCCCGCCAGATCATCGGCTGATCGAAGGATCCAATGTGCGAACCCGCATCGATACAGCCGAGCGCGACGGTCTTCACACGCGCCCGAGCGTGCGCCAGCGTGAACCCTGGTGGTCCTTGGGTGAACCAGCCGTGCCGGACCTGATCATCCCCAAGCGCCAGACGGACCGACGCCTGGTATCCATGAATACTGCCCAGGCCTTTGTTTCGGATGTCTGCATCGGTATCGTGTTACACGACAATAGACTGACCGAAGCCCTGGCGCTGTGGATGAATTCAACTGTAGGCCTGTTTTTCGACACCTTGTTCCGTGAACGCCGCCACCGTGCCGACGTCACCGTCCGCGATGCAGAGGCCTTTCCCGTTCCCGTTACCAGCTTGGCCCGCGACGTGATCGCAGCCCGGTACCGTACCTTCATGCGGCGTCATATTGACTCTGTGGACAACGAGTGGGGCGTGGACGAACCTGATGCCGCCAGGCTTGAGGATATCCGTAAGGATCGACGCATGGTGGACCAGTGGTTCATGGAGAACATGCTGGGTCTCTCTCCCGAAGAGCAGCGCTGGATGTTACGTCTGCTCTTGCTTTGGTGGAATGGACGCGACAATGTGCGCTACCTGGTCTCGGCCCTCATGCAAGACGTCGAAGAGCGCCTCAAGCTGCGGCCCCTTTCCACGTGGTATTCCGCCGCGCTTGAACAGCTGCCCGAGCAATACAAACGGAGTGTGCTCATCCCCGACGGTATCACTGGCGCCACCATCAGCCGTACCATGTTTGCCTGGCAAGTCTCCCTCCTGCGGGGAACCAAATCCGAAGAGGTCATCGACTGCCAATCGTACGAAGAAGCCGACATCATCCGCCTCTTCGTGGAACTGGGCAAACGTACCGTGGAAGTACCCCTGGACGCACCCATCATCACGGAACTGTTGCCACAGTTGGACCGGTTCCGGACAAGCCTCGATGCGGCCCTCGATGCCGTTTGCTCTCTCTTGCCCGACACGGACATCCGCCCCACCGTGCGCGATATGGTCCGTGCCCGTATGGTCGAACTGTAGCACGAAGATCATACGGTTAGCCTCGCGCGAAGGACGGTCGCAACTGTCCTCCGACCCATTCGCTTCGTCACGTTTTTGGCGGGTTCGTGCACGAAGAGCATATGACACCTTGGCCCTGCCGCGACATTGTCGCCTTATCCCTATGCTCATCCCTTACCGCTGCCGACGTTATCGCCATGGCCGGTGCCCTGCCTACACTGGAAGACGCCTTTGATGTTCTTCCTGCGTTGCCTGGCATGCAACCCTGTGATGCCCTTCGCGACGGTGCCGAGCAGGCCTTGCGTCGTGCCGAAGTGTCCGGCACGGATGTCATAACCTTTTTCGACGATCGATACCCTGAACGCCTCCGCACCATTCCAGCTCCACCGGCCATGCTCTGGGTGCAGGGGGCCTTGCCACCACGTTCGGTACCGGCTGTGGCCGTTGTTGGAACGCGTTCATGTACGGCATCATATGGCAAGCCGGTGACGGACACCCTTACGGAGGCGTGGGTTCGTGCTGGCTGCTGTATTGTGTCCGGTCTGGCAGCTGGCGTCGATACCGTTGCACACGAACGAACATTGCGAAGCGGCGGCACCACGGTGGCCGTCATCGCCAGTGGAACGGATCGCATCTCGCCATCGGCGGCTGCAACCTTGGCCAAGCGCATTGTGGATGGTGGTGGTGCCATTGTTTCGGAGTATCGCTGCGGCGTAGCCGCACTACCGCCCTATTTTCCGCAGCGCAACCGCATCATCGCAGGCCTTGCCGATGCCGTCGTGGTAACAGAGAGCGCGGCCAAGGGAGGAGCGCTGATCACAGCCGAGTTTGCGCGCCGTTTGCAGCGCCCGCTGTATGCCGTTCCCGGTTCCATCCTTTCCAGCCGATCGACAGGTACAAACGCTCTGCTGGCCGCTGGCCTCGCAACCATGTGCGTCCACGCTGATGATGTATTAGCGTCGATCGGTATCACGGCCCAACAGACGATGTTTCCCCTGGCTGCCTCTCTAACGCCCCGACAATCGGCAATTGTGAGTGCCCTCGATGGTGATGATATTCATGTGGACACACTGGCGCGCCATTTGAACGTTGATGTTGGAACCGTGCTTTCGGAGATGCTGGCATTGGAGCTCACCGGTGCCGTCGTTCAGACGTCCCCACTTCGATATGCCGCGCGTAAATCCGCAGGATAGGCTGATCGGAGAAGCCGAGAGAGTGACAGCTTGACAATTGCCAACCACATCCACTGTCGGCACCGCCCAAACCGCCGATAGTACAATCGGTGAAACCAATCCCATGGCAACCAACAACACGGTAATGGCCTCCAGCGACCAGCGTTCGGAGCTCCTCCTTAAGCGTCCACGTCAACCCGCTCACCCATGGAAACAGGCCCATCACGTTCGCGATGGATTGCCATCACCCAACATTCTCCGAACGCTATCCCTGCGGCGGCGGCTGTTGCAGGGCGATCCGCAGTATGGTATGGTCTTGACGACCAAGGCGCAAGCCATGACGGATGATCATGCTGATGGTCACTTCCTGACGGATGCCTTCCTGGCCACCATTGGTAGCAGTGAAGCTCTTTGTGCTTTTCCCAATGGTTGGCACAAACGCAGGATTTCGACGAGCTACTGGAAAGCAACCCCATCGTCCACGATGCGATCACTACGAATCAATCCGCTGTGCTGCGTGGTGTGGCCCACGAACACCTGGTCCGAATTGCGATTCATCATGCGATAGCGATCCCTCGGGTATCGCGAAGAAGCTCTTTGCTTCCAGACGAGCGTGGCCTTCACGGCCATGCAGGCATGTGCCACATCCCGCTGGCCACCATCTGTTAAGATGCACACCGCGTTGCTTGCCAAACACAATGCAGCCGAACACGCCTCCATACGTGCTGATGCACCAGGTGAATACCCATTCTGGCTCGAACGAGGTGTGATTGAGCAACAGGTGGACGAGCCGTTGGCAAGCACAGAGGCCTTCATCAAAGCACGCGAAGCCAGTGAACACGACATCTCGTCCTTGTTCTCCTCCGCATGACCGAAACGGATTTCTGCAAGCACACCGCCAAGCACGAAGTGCGTTGCCGGGGAGCATGGTGGCAGGCCAGTGGCGGAGACGTCATGCCCTCACATAGTCTCGTACCATGGCCGTGTCTCGTGTCAAAACTTGTTGAGACGTTGTCGATGTTGATCAATCCGTCAGGGATTCTCTGGCGAACGTCCATGATGGATCCGTCATGGCAATCTTCACGAGGATGCGTCCCGGCTTCTTGCAACGTCCGAATCACGAAGCCTTCAGCATGGCACCAGCTGAGCGGCGTTTGTGCATCGTATTCGCCACAGGGATGAGCAGCATGGAATTCGCCCGGCGTTGCCCGTTACGCTTGGAAACGTCCGGACCATTCAGTCGCGTATCCGAAGGAGCTCCAGGGACTAGGCTCCGACTGTTTGGAAGACGTTCGCGCGCGACTCGGCTCATCGAACGAGCCTTCACTGAGCTGTTGATGCCTAGCTTTGCGCATGAATTCATCCGATATTCGGTCGCGGAAGCAGGACCACGTCACGTTGGCTGTTGACCATGACGTGCGCTTTCGTGCGCGTACGCGTGGCTTCGAGAGCGTAGTACTGATCTACAACGCCCTGCCAGAAATCGATTATTCCACGATTGACACGACCACGGTCATCGCTGGCCGCAGCCTTGGCCTGCCCCTTATCATCTCTGGCATGACGGGCGGCTACGATCAAGCCGAATCGATCAACGCCATGTTGGCCGAAGTCTGCTCTTCGATGGGCATCGGTATGGGCGTGGGCTCGATGCGCGCTGCGCTTGAGCGCCCGGAGCTTGCCCGAACATACCGCTCCATCCTGGCAAATCGTCCGCCGCTGGTTCTTGCCAACGTGGGAGCCGTACAGTGTGGCCGCTGGCATGCCGATGGCGTCCTTGTGGAGCGTTGTACCGCCTTGGTAGACATGATTGAGGCCGACATGTTGGCCGTGCACCTCAACCCGCTGCAGGAATTGGTTCAGCCCGAAGGGGAACCCTGTTTTTCTGGCGTCACTGCCGCCCTCAGTGCGCTTGCCACCACGCTCTCCGTGCCAATCATCGTAAAGGAAGTAGGCGCCGGTTTGTCCCGCCATGTCGTCCTCCGCCTATTGGACGCCGGTATCCGCCATATTGACGTAGCGGGCGCTGGAGGAACATCGTGGAGTGGCATTGAGATCTTGCGCCATCCCAATCCCGACGACGTCGATCATCTCTGGGATGTCGGCATTCCAACGCGGGACGCCCTTATCGACGCCGCTCCGCTGTGCCGTTCGAAAGGGGCCACGCTCTACGCCTCCGGCGGCATCACGTCCGGCAGCGATGTCGCCAAGGCCCTTGCTTTAGGGGCCCATGCATGTGGCGCGGCACGCCCCTTGTTGCAGGCCGCCATGAAGGGTGGGGCGACTGGACTCCACAGCGTGCTCTCAACATGGGAACTGCATTTGCGCCAATGGATGTTCTTGACTGGCTCTGCACGTATTGCAGACTTGCATCATGTTCCCTATCGCCTGAACCACTGAAAGACTGAACATGTCCGCTGCACCGGCACGTCTGTTGCATCACCGAACGGCAATCGAGACTACCATTGGGCGCGTCCTGCAAACCTATGGTCAGCCGGCATCGCTGTACGATCCCGTACGGTATCTATTTGATGCTGGAGGGAAGCGCATTCGTCCCCTTCTGGTAACGCTTGCCGCCGAAGCCTGTGGTGCTCCCTTTGACCATGCCGTCCCTGCTGCTGTGGCCGTGGAACTGCTGCACACGTTTACGCTTGTCCACGACGATATCATGGATCGATCGGCATTGCGACGCGGGCGGCCAACGGTTCACATGAAATGGAACGACTCCGTGGCCATCCTCTCCGGTGACGTCATGATGGGCTTGGCCATGCGACTTCTGGAGGAATCCGCACAGCATGCGCCACGGCCCCTTGATGTGATATCGGCATTCTCAACGGGGCTCATCGACGTCTGTGACGGGCAAGCGTTGGATATGGAATTCCAGGAGCGCAGTACCGTGTCGGAAGACGAGTACATGGAGATGATTACGAAGAAGACAGCCAAGCTCCTGGAGATGAGCGTTGCCATCGGCGCCAGCATAGCTGGAGCTCCGGACCACCACGTGGCAGCGTTGCGAGCATTCGCTCTGGGCATAGGCGTTGCGTTCCAGATGCAAGACGACATCCTAGACTTGACGGGTGGAGACGCCTTTGGGAAGACCCCTGGCGGAGACGTTCTTGAGGGGAAAAAGACATGGCTGATGTTGGCCGCACAGCGGCGCGCCACGCAGGTGGAGCACATAACGTTGATCGGCGAGTTCTTTGCCAATCACGGCTTGCCACAGGATCGCATTGCCGACGTGCAGTCCATGTGTGACGAACTGGGTGTGCTAAACGATGCACGCCACCTAGTGGAAGCTCACACTACGCAAGCATTCCATCACTTGCATAGCCTTGCGAGTTCGGATGCTCGTCACGATCTGGAATTTCTCGCGCGATCGTTGATGCAGCGCACGACATAAACACCCAAGATTCCGCGCGGAGTGCTCAGGAAATCTGGAGGGGACAACATTGTCCCGCAATGCATCTACGAACGATCGTTATGATCGTGACCTGAGTATACTCGATTCGCAATGGTGTTCATGCTTGACCGCTCGCACGTAAATTCGCGTCATGAAGATTACCATTGTTGGTGCAGCAAAAAGTGGACGTGCGGCAGCCATGCTTGCGCGCAGGCTGGGGCATGACGTCTTGGTGACGGAAGCGAAACCCATTGAGGCTCTCGGCAACGTTGCAGCCGAACTCACGAACCATGGCATCGCCCTCGAGGCCGGCGGCCACACCGATCGCGCCTTTGACGCCGACCTTGTTATCGTCTCGCCAGGCGTACCGCCACAAAATGACGTTCGCCAGGGTGCCATGCAGCGCTCCATCGAATTAATCGGTGAACTGGAATTCGCGTGGCGTCACCTAAAGAATCCCATCATTGCCATCACAGGCACCAATGGGAAAACCACCACAACGGCCCTTACGGCCCACATCCTGCAACAAGCAGGCCGTGCAGCCGTGGCGGCAGGAAACATTGGTACCCCACTGAGCGACCTCGTGGGCACAATTTCCGATGATACAATTATTGTTGCCGAAACAAGTAGTTATCAGCTTGATACGACAACGTCGTTCCAGCCACACGTTGCCGTGCTCCTCAACATTACTCCTGACCACCTAACCTATCACGGCAGTTTTGAACACTACGTGCATGCTAAGTGGAAAATTTGCGCCCACCAAGGCGCGGACGATGTGGTAATTTTGAATGCCGATGATCCT
>JALOMA010000085.1 GCA_025455735.1 Candidatus Kapaibacterium sp. | reverse complement strand
GACATACCCATACCGATCAGTCCGTCGGGCAGACTATTCGTAATGGGAGAAGCGACGCAGGTAGTTCGTGTGCGCCGGATCGATGATCCATATCATGTGTTTGGAACGTTTAGTATTCCATCAGATAATAAATTCGAACAGTTCGTTCCGCTTGCATTTGATTCCGACTCGATTCTTCTGTTGGGGGCGTTCGGGAAAATTGTTGTGCTGAATGTAATCACACGAGAAACGTTTACCGTGCCGGTTGACGGCGGGATATTGTGTAGTAAACACGGCCATGGCCTTGTAGTGCGTAATTATGATGCTGCAGCTGATGCCACAACGTGGTCATTCTTCGATGCAGAGAAAGGAACACTGATTCCGTTCGCGACGGGTGGTCCAATTGGAACTTTCCTACGCAATGGTGATTTTGTCCTGCAAGATGGGAACTTACTCAAGTGGTACCGACGGTCGACAGGGCAACTGCATCGTGTCGTCACCGTCCCTTCACAGTACAGAATTGCAGAACACAAACAATTCGCAGATGTGGATGAGGAGCGACAACGTTTATATGTTGCTACTCAGAACAAGAAAATTCTTGCAATTGACGTGCAAACAGGCACCACTCGCGAATTACCGCCGATTCCAGACGGGTCCATGGTTACTTGGAACGTTGATTGGAGCGTTGATGTGTCGAAGTCTGGTAATTATCTTGTCACGGAGGGTGATGGCTTTGCGAGGGTCTTTGATGTTCGGAAGAATCAATGGAGGTCATCCTGGGAAGTAGGAGAAGTATATGGAACCGTCTTTTTCAACGACTCTCTTTTGGTCATGACCACGTATTCGGGTCTGAGTGCTGTAGATCCGTTGTTGCCGGGCCGTGAACGCACACTAGCTGTGCCGTGGAGATTTCGGAATGTTTTCACATCTGCAGATGGATCACTCTTCGTTACAGAGAATGGCGACGTCCTTGACTCTAGAACAATGGAGTATCGGCACCTTGATGTCTACCATAGTTTGAAAGCAGTGGCAGGTGGAGCGCTTCTGGCAGGGCAGAGGAATGTATCCGACGGACGAAGTCAACACGTGGTCTTTGATTCCAAAACACTTGAGCAAGTTCGTACGTTCGATGCTGGGTCTGATAGAATCGATCGGGAGCTGTTGGATTATGATATTGCAAGCGGTCTTTCTATTGAAGTAACTCGTGATACTACGATTGTGATTACCAATCACAACACGCAGAAGACTGTACAATACCGGAGACCGTCTGTTCTTCAAGGGAGGTTTCGAGCAAGGGTTGTACCAGCCAGGAATGAGGCCATAGTACAGGCAGATGGAGGAGGCGAAATTCTTAGTACCATAACGGGCCGACGAGTTCTGCAGACCCATCTGATATGGGGTGGACCATCGGCTGATATAGATCTTGGGATTCGATGCCTCTCCAGTACTGTTTCATCGATGGGTGACCTGTTGGCTGGTGATATTGGTAGCTACCATTTTATGGCGCGCGAGGAGAATTATCAAATCGTTTCAACCTCTTTTGACATTAATCCCTACCGATTCTATGGATTCACTCCCAACGACAAAGTTGCCTTTGTGACACATTCAGGAGAATATGTACTGTGCGACAAACACATGAACTTCCTTGAACGGATTAAGATCACGGATACGATAACCACCGACTCGTGGTGGGCACACTTGAGTTATTCAGGCAACCGATTGTTGATTGCTGATGCGAAAGACAGAATTGATGTGTACGACGTTTCCGGGCCCGTCAGTGTGAACAGCGAAGCCAGTGACGCTCCTGCTGTGACCAATGTATTCTGGCTATCCTCCAGAACTTTGACCCTACCCGGTACTGTGGTGAGTATCCATGATGAATTGGGGCGCGATCAACGGGAACGTTTCATGATACATCCAGCAAGTGATGGTAGCACGCTATCCACGACAATGAACACGCGTGGCCTCTTCATTGTCCGCATGGCGGATGGTACCGCGCGTCTGCTGTATTGCGAATAGGTGGTGCGTTTGTGGTTTTCAAACAGCAGTCCACAGCCTGCTGGGAATATGGATGGGATGCGTTAGGTTGGGGGGCATAGGATTACTTCGACTGATTCGGATGATCGCCGTATGCTTGTATCGTTGCTCCAGCGCATAACCCGAATGCACTGGCGCGTGTTGGCACAGTACTCCCGGCCGGAGTACACTGATGCTATCACTGGAGTACAACGATGAAACGTCCCTTACTTGCCTTCCTTCTGCTGGCCGTAGTCGTGGCACGTGCCTCGGCCCAGGAATCCTTTGCCGTCTCGACCGATACGGTGAATATTGGGCCAGTGCTCGTCGGCACGACCAAACAAGCGGTATTGAAACTCACGAATATCTCCCCAGGACCATTTGCCGTTAGCATCGACGCTTCCAGGCTGAAACCCGAAATGTCGTACACTGCCGATGGCGTTCTGGCGGCTACTACGGTAACGCTCGACGATAACGACACGATAGAGATCGTCTTTGCACTGCAGCCTACGCAGTTCAAGGACTATGGCGGTCGAATTACATTCGAGACGGAGACGGACCGCCATATCGTAGAAATCGATGGATATGGCGTAAACCCCGTGGAGGACTTTACCATTGAGCCACGGCCGTTGGTGCTTTTTCAGGCCGTGCCGGGGCTGCACTTTGCCCGGCCGATGACCGTACGGAATACCGGTACGGTCGACATTGTCATTACCTCCGAGTGGGCCACGAATATGGGCGGCATTGAAGAGCCCAAGGTCTTCCGTGATGGCCTGCCCGTGGCTGCGGGCGAAACGCGAAACATCATCGTTGATGGTGTTCTGCCACTCCAATTCCCGAGTACGGAGCAGTACTCGTTTGTCGTGCAATCGTCGCCGCAGGTGCAGCGTGGCGTTGACGTGTTGCCATACGGTGTCTATCCCTTTACGGCATCCCCTTCGGCGATGACCTTTGAAGCAGAAGGTGCTGCGATTGCGCCCAGCCAACTCTTGTCCTTCGAGAAGCACCCAACCGATACAACGCAGCTCCTGCAGATACAGCTGCGGCTTGCCAGCAGCACGTCCGCATTCTCCGTGGACGTAACGCAAGTGGTCCTGGACGCCACAAGCCAGGAGGCCACGGCTGCTGTGTCCCTTACGGCCATGGACCCCGGTGACTACACGGACACACTGTTCGTAGAGACCACGTACTTCAGCGGATTCGTGCTGCTCAGCGGAACGCGCACGGGCCTGCCCACGACGCACGACATCATTCACCTTCCGGCGAGCATCGACGACGTGGTGACGTCCGATGTCATCGTTACCGACACCACGGACTGCACCATCCAGGTGGAACCGGCAATCGATGTCTCGTTGGTGGCCTTGTCCATCACAGGCACTGATGCCCCACATTTCTCCATCCTTGATGCTCCGGCCCTGCCTGTATTGATCAGCGGATCGGACGTACTGTCGTATCGCATTGGTTTTGCATCGGATGACGAGCTGACTGCAGATACCACCATCTACACTGCTACGCTCTGGGCCATTACGCAGTCCATTGGCAGCGCGCCGGGTGTTCGCTATGATACAGCCATGATACCCTTGAAGGTTACCATCATCAAACCGGAGCCAACCGTGGATACCATGGGCATTGCCCTGGGTTCCGTTTCCGGTGCGATTGGCAGCAGCATTCAGGTGCCCGTTGTCGTACAACCCGCCGTTCCGGATGGTATTACAGCCATCGAGCTTTCCGTGCGCTACAACGCTACCATCCTTGTACCGTTGGGCACGTTTGAAGAAGGTGGCACGGAAGGTGGACAGCGAACAACGCGCCACTGGATGGACGTCACGCAGGGTGCTTCCGGCACGGTTGGCACGCTTCCCTTCCGCGTGGCCCTGGGTACGGCCGAAGAGTCTGCGCTGAGCATTACGGGCGTGCGCGTCTTTGAAGGTACAACGGAGCGCACGGATGTAGTCTTCGAGCTGGGTTCCGGTGTGGTGTCGGTAACGGAAAGCAAGGGGCGCACCGTGGACCCCAACGGCTTGCCACGGATGATTCTCCAGGTCGCGAATGGCACCGACCTTGTGGTGCGCTTCGTTGGCCCATCCGGGCGAGCGCGTCTACGCTGCTTCGATGTAACGGGCACCATGGTGGCCGATGGTGGCGTCCTCGACGTTGGTAGTGGCACGTCAATTACGATGCCCGCAGAGCGCCTACCCAACGGACCACTGTTCCTACACCTTTCGGACGGACGCCGGACGTCGACGCTACCGTTCGTACATCGTTGACGGTTCGGCTCATCATCCTTGCCCTTTTGTTTCCTGCTTCCATCCGGGCGCAGCACCTGATGCCGGGTGCTGCGCTCGGATTCTCGTTTGTGCAGGCTACCTCGGCAGTGTTTGGAGATGTGCGGTTGCCAAGTGCTGCTGGACGTCCTGCGGGCCAAGGTGTTCTCTGGCAGGCAGGTTGTGACGTGCGATTTTCCGAGGCGCCACGATCCGTCGTGGGATGGATTGGAATCACGGCCCAGCAGCGAACCTATACTGCCGATTGGCCCGTGATCTTTGCAGTTGAAGGCCAGGCCGTGCCGGGTACGTTGCGTTCGTCCATCCAGGACGAAGCCCTCATGCTGTCGGTACGTCTTGGTGTCGAGCAGCGCTTGATGGGTCCCTTGTTATTGCAGCTGCAGGGCGGTGTGGACGTCCCGACGTCCAGGACGCTTGCCTTGACCGAAGAGATCCTGTCGCCGGACGGGCCCCTCTTTACTGCTGGCGGCCGTGTCCGCACGGAACAGTCCACGTTGCCTTCCGTATCGCCCATACCATTCCTTCGCCTGGCACTGGGCGTGGATGTTTCCATTGGAACCATCATCATGCGTCCTACGGTAGCTGCTCAGCTGGCGTTACGCTCCTCGATTGCTGGTCAGGCTGCACTACCAGGTGCTGTGATGGGTGGCATCGCCGTTGGATTCCGCAGCACGCCTGAACCCCAACGGATGCCGCCCCCTCCCATGCCCGAGATTGCCGTGGCTGCCCAGCCCGATGTGGAACCAGGGCCCCTTTCCTCAATCGATGTCGTGTTTGTTGACCAACGCACCGGGCGTATGATGGAGCGAGCCAACCTTACCACATACGTCCTCCGGGATTGTGGGGAAGGGGGCCTTGACACCATGAACGTGCTGGATGCGGATCATGTGCAGGTACGTGTGCGGACAACGGCGGAAGCGGTATCCAACGGCGTTATCGACGTAACGATGGGCTCTGTGGTCGTGAGCACGGCGTGGCGCGGAGCAACCGACACGACGCTAAGCATACCACTGACCGCGCGCTCGCTTGCTCAAGCAGGAAGGATGATTGTGAGGGCGCGCGTGACGGACGAGCGCGGACGGACCAGTGCACCGCTGGCACGGGAATTTGCCGTGCAAACGGAGAGTATGCAGCAGGCATTACGGATCAATCGTGGTACGGAGGTAGACCGCTGCACGGGCGTTGGGCAACACCAGTATTTTGTACAGGGTGCAGCTGCCACAACCGATGATGTGGATGCCCTGCGACGAATGGGGATGCGCCCACATCCCAAGGCCGATGCCCTGAAAGCAGCTCTTGGAAGCCACCAAAACTGCATCCTGCTATTGAACTAGCGCCCCTGAAGCAGCCGCCTGCAGGAGTCCATCGAACGGGCTGCTGCCGTGTCGCCATGCAACCGCGCAAATGTTGCCAACGTGCCGTACTGGGCTGCTGCCCATGCAAGGCGCCCTGCTTGCTCGTGATGACGGGCACTATCGAGTCCACGACGGAACTCTACGGTGTACGAGGGTGGCCCTACTGGGACGACAATACCAACAGCAGGCGGCGCAGGGTTGGCGGGACGTACCTCCTGCGCCGCTGCCTGAGTGGGTTGGGACGGTGAAAGAACAGGATCGGCGAGAACAGGAGCCACTGAACGCATCACGGATGGTGCGTCGGCATGTTCTGCAGTGGGTACGATGGGATCAGGAACGGACAATACAAGCATATCATGGGCCTCGATGTCCGGACTGCTGCTGGTGGCCGATGTTCCATACCATAGTGCAGCGGCACTCATGGCCAGGCCAAGAACGCCTGCTGTTCCCCAAAGGCGGCGCAAGAAACGCACGCGAGCCACCCGGGCGCGCAAATAGCGCTCCGATGCTTCGTAAGCAGGGGCAGCAGCGGATTCCATCTCGGCAAGGGCGGCAGTTAGAAGGTCATCATTCATGTCTGTTTCCAATCGTCAAACGTTGGGCCCAGGGCCAGGGCAAGGCGGTGTTTCGCCCGATGGAGGCGCTGCTTGATGGCATTAATGGTGGAGCCATCCAAGGCAGCGATATCGTCGAACGACATTTCGGCGAAGTATCGCAGGTACACGACTTCGCGGTCCTTCGTGGGCAAAAGGTGAACAGTGCGGCGGATAAGGTCACGCTCGTCCTCGTCCAAACGAGCATCCGTTATCGCTGGCACTGCATTGGGATCTTCGATGCGAATGGAGCGTTCGGCGCGACGTGCAGTCGTTCGTGCCGTATTACGAGCAACGGTAAACAACCAACCCATGATATTGTCATGCCTGGCCTTGGAACGATGTTCCCACATGGCCATCATGGCCTTTTGGAAGAGGTCGTTGGCGTCGTCGGTATTATTCGCAACGGTAAGGCAATACGCCATCATAGGGCGACGTATGCGATGATAAAAGGCCGTAAATGCCGTTTCGTCGCCTGCACACAACCGCCGGAAGAGAACATCCAAGGACTCGTTGTTTCCGTCGTCCGAATTCATGGTCCACTAACTCCCCAACCACACCATTCGTTACGCTTACGGTGAAGCATATGGCCTTTATGTGCACTAGAAATGGTAACATGTCCACGATTCGCCGGAACAGAAATAGGCCGAAGAGCTGCAGTCAGGAAATACGCAAACAACATGAAGGGAATGGTGTGACGGTATTGCATGTATTGATTGGAATGGCACTTGTGCTTACATCCTGCGTGAACACGCGCGTTGTTTCCTTCACCTCGCCCAACGTAGAACCCAAACAGGCAACATCATTGGTGGTTATGGTGGCTACACCCAATCTTGTGTTGCGAACGGAAATCGAAGATGCCCTGGCCCGACGTTTGGCCGAAAAGGGAATTTCGGTAGCTCCCATGACTACGGTAGTACATCCCACGCTGCGCTTGTCCGTTGACAGTTCCCTTACGCTGGCGGCAGCAACCTATGATATGGCCTTGGTGGTAGTAAACGACGGTTCGCTGAGAACTACTCCTACACATTCGTTGACCCATAACGAAGAATGGATGAGGTCTGAAGCAGACTATGAATTTGACTTGATTGACCTGCCCTCAAAAACGATTCTCTGGGTAGGCTCCACGACGTCCAGTACCATGTTTGCCGACGAGATACCCAGCTCCGTTATTGCGAAGATCACAACTCGATTGGTTGCCGATGGATTTCTTCCATCGAATGATTTCCGCATTCCCAGCAATGCCACGCCGCCGTATAAGGGAACCACAAAGTTCAATCGGTAGAGCTGTCAGTATCAGGTGTGAACTTGGGCCATAGAGAGATGACAACAACGACTGTTAGGATTGCCACCACTGCGTGGCCAATAATGGACGGCGTCTTGTGGTAAGGCTATTTGCAGTGCCGACTTGCTTTCAGTAGTAACGGTAAACAACTGGCATCCGCACCGTGTAACCTTCCTTGGGCAACACCGTTGAGGCTACCGAATGCCTTATCAGGCAACGGATAACCTCACCACATTCAACGGTCGTGTCCATGCAATTGGTTGTTGACTCCTTGAACAAGCGGTACGCCAACGGCGTCCATGCCCTTAGCAACGTCTCACTCACCATCGGCAGGGGATTGTTCGGTTTGTTGGGTCCCAACGGTGCCGGAAAGTCTTCCTTGATGCGCACCCTGGCAACGCTGCAGGATGCGGACTCCGGAAGTGTTCGATTCGGTGACGTGGACGTTCTGAAGGACAAGCACACGGTCCGTACCATGCTTGGCTATCTACCGCAGGAGTTCGGCGTCTATCCAAAAACATCTGCCGAAGAGTTGTTGAACCATTTGGCCGTCTTGAAGGGGTTCACGGTACGCCGGGAGCGTAAGGCAATGGTTGATTACTTGTTGGATAAGGTCAACCTTTTTGAAAAACGGAAACATGCCGTAAGCAGCTTCTCGGGTGGCATGCGCCAACGATTTGGAATTGCCCAATGCCTTATCGGTGACCCTAAACTGGTTATCGTAGACGAACCCACGGCCGGTCTTGACCCCGGCGAACGCAATCGATTCTACAACATCCTCTCCGAGATAGGCGAACAGGTTGTTGTTATTCTCTCGACGCATATCGTTCAGGACGTTCGCGAGCTTTGCAATGAAATGGCCATCATGGATCGTGGAATGGTGGTCTATAGTGGCACAACGGACGAAGCGTTGACGATGATCAGGGGACGCGTCTTCGAGCGACGCATCGAAAAATCCGATGTTGATACGATATCCCAACACCATGCCGTGATATCCAGCAAACTCGTTGGTGGTAAACCGCTGATTCATGTATTTGCCGACGCAGCGCCTTCAGGTTTTGTGCCCGCGGAAGAGACCCTGGAGGACGTCTTCTTTGCCAAATTGAACAACCTGGTATAAGGAGCCAAAATGAATATCTTCTTTGGCTTCGAGGTCCGTACGTGGCTGCGGTCACCAATGACCTGGATTTTCTTTGGCGTCATCGCCTTGCTGACATTTTTTGCAACGGCCTCGGATTCCGTCTCTTTAGGTGGAAGCGTGGGAAGTGTTCGAAAGAACGCGCCCGCGGTTGTACAACAGTACTACCTGATCATGTCTATCCTGTCCTTGCTGATGACGACAGCCTTTATGTCTGCCACAGCAATGCGCGACTTTTCCTCCGGCATGTATCAATTCGTTTTTACATCACCAATACGAAAGGCCTCCTATTTCTTTGGGAGTTTTCTCGGATCTTCTCTGATTGCAACGGTGCCACTATTGGGCGTATCGCTCGGCTCCCTCCTTGCTCCGCTGATGCCGTGGGTTACTCCCGAACGGTATGGTGACGTCGTCTGGCTAGGCCATCTCTATGGCTATCTGGGTTTTGCCCTTCCCAACACCGTGCTTGTAGCCGTGTGGATCTATGGCCTTGCCATAACCTTTCGCAGTACCATGATTTCGTTTGTTGGCGCTCTAGTGCTGCTTGTACTCTATGGACTGTCGAGTACCTTGACAAACGACCTCAGCAGCGAGTGGCTGGCGGCGATGTTGGATCCGTTTGGAGGATCGGCATTTAATCTGGCAACGAAGTATGCTACCGTTGACGAAAAAAACACAACAGCCGTAGCAATTACCGGTGTTATACTGTTGAATCGCCTTTGTTGGCTTGGAATTGCAGCGTTGGCGTTGCTTGGAATTTATGGTCGCTTTCGTTTCTCAATTCGCCCGTCACGACAAAAATCACCTCATAATGCCGTTGTTGTGAAAAAACCCGAGCCTTTCCAGCCGGCTACTCCGTCGTTTACCTCTGGCAGTAAGCGCCTGTTGTATGACATCCGTCATGAAACCAAAGCCGTTCTTCGCAATCAGACGTTTCTGATCATCCTGGTTGTTGGCAGTGTGAATCTCATTGCCACGCTATTTGGCATTAAGGGCTCGTATGGCAACACGGTCTATCCTACAACCTACAGCATCATTTCAGCAATCCAGAACTCATTCTACGCATTTCTGATCGGTATCATAACGTTCTACTCAGGCTATGTTGTGTGGCGCGAACGCGATGCTCGCATCGCCGACATCACGGACACGACACCCAGCGGAGTGCTTGGCCGAACGGCTGCCAAGATAATTGCCCTGAACACTGCAGTTGCTGTTGTGCTGTTATCCACGATTGTTGTTGGCATTGTCTTCCAACTCTGCAGGGGATATAGCCAGATCGAACTCGACCAATACATCAGTCGTCTCTTGATATTCGATCTCCTAGGATTTACCTACTTGATTGTAGCGGCGTTCCTCATCCATAACGTGATCAACAACCGTTACATTGGCTACTTCGCATTTGTTGCCTTCATCGTTCTGAACGCTTTCGTGTGGGGCCCCTTGGACGTTTCAACGTTGATGGTGCAATTTGGTAAGACTCCGCAGCTTCAGTATTCCGACATGAATGGATTCGGCCCGTATCTCAAGGGCGAATTATGGTTCAATGCCTATTGGCTAGCCGCTGCAACCGTCCTTTTTATCGTCTGTGCGGCGTTTACGGTAAGGGGCCATGCCACAACATGGAAACAGCGGTTGTCC
>JALOMA010000276.1 GCA_025455735.1 Candidatus Kapaibacterium sp. | reverse complement strand
GCGATCCATCAGCTGCCGTAGCACGGAGTGGACATCCGCATCGGCAAGGATGATTTCGGCGCGGCCTTCCGAGGCCGCTGTGACCGTGGCCCCTTCCAAGGAATCGAAGGAAGAAGAGGCACCCTCAAATCGGACGTGGAGACGATTCTTCCGAAAGCGACCACGCACTTCCGAAACGCTGCCAGTGAGCAGAACCGTACCGCGATCAATAAGCACGATGTCATCACAGAGCTTTTCGACCTGATCCATTTGATGGGTGGAAAGTAGAATCGTGGTTCCAGCAGCCTTGAGCTCCTTGACGACGGAGATCATAAGGTCGGCATTCACTGGGTCCAGGCCCGAAAATGGCTCATCCAGAATGACAAGCGATGGGTCATGAATGACGGTGCAAATGAACTGGACCTTCTGCTGCATGCCCTTGGACAATTCCTGGATCTTCTTTGGCATCCAATCAGCGGCGTCCATGCGATGCAGCCATTTCGTTGCCCGTTGTAGCGCATCGCGTTCGGAAAGCCCCTTTAGCTGGGCGAAGTAGACAATCTGCTCCTTCACCGTCAACTTCTTGTAGAGGCCCCGCTCTTCCGGCAGATAGCCAATGGAGTTCTGGGACAAGGACGTAACGGGCTGGCCATCGAGGGTGAGTGTTCCGGCATCCGGCATGATAATCGATGTTATCATGCGAATCATGGTGGTTTTGCCGGCACCGTTGGGACCAAGCAGGCCAGTGATGCGTCCGTGTGACGCCGAAAACGAAATGTCGTTGTTGGCCTGATGTGCGCCGAAGCGCTTCGAGACGTTCTGGATTGTTAGCATGGGCGGCAAGATACGACGGCATCGTAGTTGGGTTTCGCACCAAGCGGGATGGTTCCACTTTCGTAACTTTGCCGGCACTTTTTTGAGCAGCCGAGCGTTCTCCTCGATCCCGGCTGCATACGGTAGATGTTCATTACAGGATCACGTGCATGAGAACGTTTGCGGACCTTTGGCGGTCTACCATTTTCAGTAAATGGGTGATGGCCATATCGGGATTGATCTGGGTGGGCTTCCTCATTGGCCACCTTGCAGCCAACCTGTTGGTATATGTTGGGCCCGATGCGTTGAACGCTTATGGTGCTGACCTTCGTGCTCTCGGCCATGGCACTGCCATCTGGGGTGCCCGGCTAGCCCTACTGGCGTTTTTTATCCTGCATATGTTCACAGCGTTCCGACTGGTGCGCCTGAACAAGACCGCCAGACCTGGGAACTATGCGCAGTCCGACTATCGAGCATCATCCGTCGCTAGCCGTACAATGGCATATTCGGGGGTGTTGTTGCTTTTGTACGTGTTGTATCATTTGGCACACTTCACGTGGGGAGCAGTTCATGCCGAATTCTACCAAGGCCAGTACACCTTGCCGGACGGTAGGATCGTTCACGACGTCAACAAGATGCTCATCAACAGTTTTCAACAGCCTTTGATTGCCGTTCTGTACATCGTGGCAACAGTAGGGTTGGGTTTTCATTTGAACCACGCTATTTCGAGTGCGGTGCAAACGTTGGGCATCAATCATCCCAAATACGTTGGTCTTATTCGCAAGGCGGGCATCGGCCTGTCGGTGGCGATTGCTGGCGGCTTTGTTTCAATTCCCGTGGCCGTTCTGAGCGGTCTGGTCCAACTCCCATAATCACCTCGCTGCCCAGGAGAACATGTTCATGGATCTTCGATCAAACATCCCCGACGGACCACTGGAACAGAAGTGGGACCGTCATCGCGCTGAACTCAAGCTTGTGAACCCCGCCAATAAGCGAAAGTTCACGGTCATCGTTGTTGGCACGGGCCTCGCCGGAGCGTCGGCAGCAGCCACCTTGGCAGAGCTTGGTTACAACGTCCATGCAGTAACGTATCACGATTCGCCACGGCGTGCACACTCGATCGCAGCTCAAGGTGGTATCAATGCTGCCAAGAACTATCAGAACGATGGTGATTCGGTTTACCGCCTTTTTTATGATACCGTAAAGGGTGGAGACTTTCGTGCGCGCGAAGCAAACGTGTATCGCTTGGCTCAAGTGAGTGCGAATATCATCGATCAATGCGTTGCACAAGGAGTGCCGTTTGCTCGTGAATATGGCGGATACCTATCGAATCGTTCGTTCGGTGGCGCCCAGGTTTCCCGGACGTTTTACGCCCGTGGCCAAACGGGACAGCAGCTCCTGATTGGAGCATATCTCCCCGTGCTTCATCGTTGTCTCCCGACCTGCAAGGGTCACCTGCAAGGTTGCATTTTTGGGACTTGGTGGGGCTCTGTGACGCCCCCCTGTCCCACCTGTCCTCTTCGGGCAGACTGTGTGTACGGCCCTTCGGTTATTGTTAGTTGTTTAATTTCGGGTTGCGAACATATTTATAAATATGAAAAATCACCGCTTCGATATTCGTCAGCAGCAAAAATGTGAGTGTCAGCTGAGCAGCCACATTTATACCCTGCAGGGATGTGTGTATACACATACACACCTGCATCTGTTCTCCGTTTTGGCCGATTCTCTGAGAGCATCACCTGCTGTAGGCACCCAAGCGCTCCACAGTATGGTCATGCATCTTGCAAATTTTGCCCAAAGTTGAGAATCACGCTCTCTGCTCTCCCTTACAACAATCGTGTGAACTAGCTTGTACATCTATTTTGCTGGGCCTGAGGCAGCAAGGCTATGCTGTTGCATTCCGTGCTGTATTTCGTGCAGTTTGAGAAATGTGACCCCCCACTG
>JALOMA010000275.1 GCA_025455735.1 Candidatus Kapaibacterium sp. | reverse complement strand
ATTCCGCAACTAAGTTCACATCGTATTAGCATTTTGTGAGATTCCTTACGCCTATGCAACTCCTGCGTTTTGTTGTGCTCGTCGTCATCATCGGTTTTGGACTAGCTGGTGGTTTTGGCGAACTATATGGTCAAGGTTCGGGAAGTGCATTGGATTTTGACAAGCTCAGTGGAGCTGGCACGAGGGCAACACAGCCACTTTCGGCGTTATTGACATCAGAACAAATGCCAACTGACAATGTCGTCGACGCTACTGTGTACCGGCTCGGTCCAGGAGATATTCTGGCGTGGGGGACCACTGGGCTGGACGTTTCCGAAAAACTCGCGATCGTTGGCCCAGAGAATGCCATTGTCTTCGAGCGGTTTGGCCTGATAGGAGTATCGGGCATGACGATTCAACGTCTGCGTGACTCACTTTCCGCATTGGTCAAAGCTCGGACGCCGTCAATCGATGTATGGCTGACGCTTCGACGACCACGTTTGATCTTTGTACGAGTGAGTGGTGCCGTACCATTCCCCGGGATGTACAAGGTGCCGGCATCCATGCGCGTGTCGACACTTTTGGAAGTTATGTCACAACCTGGCGTTCTACGAACGGAACAAGGAGATGCATCCCAACAGGAGCGGCTCTCGTTAGAGCGCAGCCGTTTTGCAGAAATCACGAGGTCAAATGGTTCATGGCTGACGGGCGATATGTCCCGGAACATCGTTGTTCGCCATCAACGCGGAGGGACGACTCCCGTTGATTTACCAATGTCGATTCTGCCGGGACGCAGCTCACTCGACCCTCATCTCCGCGAAGGGGATGAAGTCGTTGTGCCGTATTCGGCGCCGTCGGGCGAGCGCGTCAGCATTGAGGGTGCTGTCCTACGTCCAACATCATTGCCATGGAAGCGTGGCGACAGGGCATCCATACTGCTGGCTGCTGCTGCTGGTCTGCAGAGCGACGCTGATGTGCAGCGTGCTGTGTTGATCAATCCACGTACGGGGAGCCGTGTTACGCTAGCCTTGGATTCAACAATGGTGCTTACGGGCGACGATCCATTGTTGGAGCCTGGGGCTGTCATCGTCGTGGATCGATTGGTCACACCTGGCGGTGTTTCGCCGCGTGGTGTGGTCATTGTAGAAGGTAACGTTGTGAGGCCTGGACCGATCTCGTTGGGTGGGACGGAGATGCGGCTCACAGATGCTATTGCCCAGGCAGGTGGCATCACGGAAAGTGCGGCATTGTCTCTAGCATACGTCGTACGCAGTGATGAACAGTTTGGCATACGAGAGCGAACAGTTGACCTGTACAGGACCTTTCAGTATTCTGACCTTCAGTTGGAAGACACCCTGCGGTACAGATTGGATCAGGAATTCCGCCTGCCATACGTGTCATGCAATGTTGCAGAAGCATTTGCCAATCCGTCGAGTCCATCCAACATTGTTCTCCGTGGTGGCGACAAAGTCGTCATTCCACAGCGTCCGGACCGCGTCTACGTCTACGGACAGGTTGCGAATCCTGGATATGTCGGATTCGAGCAAAAGAAGAATCTCCGATGGTACATCGAACGTGCTGGTGGGTTTGCAACAGGTGCCCGACCGGGTAGGGCTCGTATAATTAAGGGGCGAACAAAGGTTTGGGTAGAAGCAGATGATGAAGTCCATGTGGAGCCTGGTGATGAGGTCTACGTTCCTCGGGCACCCGATGTGCCAGCTGGAACAGAAATCCAGTACTATGCCGTAATCGCTGGTGTTCTATCCAGTCTTGCTGCAATGGTTAGCGTCCTGGTTTCCATTCTTCGGCGCTGACATGTCAGGTCTCACGGTGAACGGGCAGTCCTCGCGTCATGGACATCATCCAGATGCATGCCGAATTCTGTATCCCGGCCCGGATCCGAAGGTGGTTGCGTAATGGGCGTCACGACCGAGAATCGATTCGATCTCCGAAGCGTTGTCACGACGTCGGGCATGCTGGCCATCGGGCAGCTTGCCATCATGGTCGTCAGTGCAATCGTGCAGATGATTCTTTTGGCAACCTTGTCTAAGGAGGACAACGGCCAGCTCTTTCTGATTCGAAGGGCCGTAGAGCTCGTCCTGGTTCTGACTGTGGATTTTGGTTTAAATCCGATTGGCATGAGGGAGATCGTGCAGCGTCCTCACGATGCCCGGAGCATTCTTGGAAGTCTTCTCATCTATCGCCTGGTCGTGTGGGGAATCTTGATTCCTCCCTTGCTAGCGGGAACGGCGTTGTTCGCGCTGGACCCCATGCTGGTGGCCATGTGGTGCCTATACATGCTTCTGGCTGGTCGATCTTCCTTGCTACGGTACGTTTACGAGCTGGAGCGCCGTGCTTCGATGAAGGTAACGTTGCCTGTGGTCATGACTCTGTTGGACGTTGTCCTGTACGCTCTTGGATTGTACATCTATCGTGACCACATCACAGTCGAATCGGTCTTGACCATTTCCGTTGTTTCTTCACTCCCGGGTTTTTTCATTGTATGGGCTACAGCAGGTACCAGTAGGCCTTCGATACGAGATTGGACGGGTACTGAAGTTCGAACGCTTCTTAGGGCAGCCATTCCGGTGCAAGCCACGATGGTCTTTATGGCCGTCCACGACAAGGTGGACGCCTTTCTGATTCGTGCTGTAACAACGGAGGAGCAAGTCGGCATCTTTGGTGCCGCGTATCAGACACTCGCTCCATTGACCCTTGTAGTGCCGTACGCTGTTTCCATGGCTTTGGCTCCCAGGATTG
>JALOMA010000274.1 GCA_025455735.1 Candidatus Kapaibacterium sp. | reverse complement strand
GGAAAGGTTCTGTTGAGCTTCGACGATGAACTGTCTGTCGGGTACGCGAACATCACGTCCAATGAAGCGCGTGGTGGCGCCACTGTCCACAGGATTGGTTAGAATGGCATAAATCGGAAGAACCTTCGTTGGTTCAGCGCGGGTAGCTATGACGGCATCAACGTACGAACCTGCGATGGGAGGCCACAGAGCAAAGAATGTTACGAGCGTCACTGCGGTAATGGCAAGCCACCGCCACCAGAGAGGCTTTCTGCGAAGGAGTGAGGGCATATGACCCAAGGCAATGCCCAGACCTATGCCCAACAACATCAAGAAGAACTTCATAGCCCTGCAAATTACACTTCGGGAACGAGGTGTACTGCGTCAAGGACGACGTTTCTTTCGTAGCAGAAGCTCATTCATGCCATTGTCTGTCGTGCGGTAGGATATCTCATCCATGACCCTTGACATGATGAGGATTCCCAGGCCTCCCGATCGGCGCTCCTCGAAGTATGAGGTCATGTTGGGAAGTGTTGTCGATGAAGGATCAAAAGGGCGCGCAGTATCCATGATGCGCACATCAATACCTGTATCGCTGATGTCAATACGAAGGGCTATGCTCTTTGAGGGATCATTCTGATAGGCATGCAACATGAGGTTTGAGCAGGCCTCATCGACCGCGAGGATAACGCCATGTTCTTCGAACTCATTGCAGCCGCAGGTTCTCATGCGGTCACTGATGAACCTACGCACTTCACCCAAGTGATCCGTTGTCGCCGGAATGATGATGTCGGCAATATCGTGGCGGTTGTGAATCATGCTTCAGAAGGCTCCGGGAATCTTCCTACAGCATCCTCGACGGTGGGATAGATTTCAAACAACACGGGAAAACCCAAGAGATCAAACACAGTGAAGACCTTGGGTTTCATTGCAGCCAGCTTGATATCTCCCGAAGCGGAACGGACTTGTTCGATGAACACCATAAACACGCCCAAACCTGCACTGCTTATGTATTCGAGGTCGGAGAAGTCAACGATGATCCGCACGCAGCCGTCACCGATGGTACGCTCGATCATCTGCTCCAAATCCGAGGCAGTATGGGCATCGAGATAGCCACCCAACGAAATCACGCGCGTTCCGCGGCTGCCATGCGAAGCATTTGCAATGAATGTACTCATGTTCAGACTCCGTAAGAGGGTTCCATACGTTGGCGTACGGACGATGTTTCATTGTTTTGGCGATCGGTGATGACCAACCCTACGATCGTGAGATCATCATGCTGATCAGCACCATCAGCATGGGCGTCCGCCAGGGCGATCGTTTGTGCCACGAGTGCCGCAGCAGACTCAAACGAACCTTCGGCCGCAAGATATTCCAATGGCTCCATGCCAAGCTCCGCACGGGCGCTATTTCTTCGTTCGTTGACACCATCCGTTGTCAGCAAACAGATGTCTCCTGGCGCTACATCGATGGATACTTCTTCAAGGACTTGGTCAAAAACCTTTGGCGGTGCGATGCCTATCGCCAGTCCTGCAGGGCGCAGAGAATCAACAATACCACTGTGAACAACGATGGCTGGGGTGTGTCCAGCGCGAGCGATGACCAGTTTTCCCTGATTGGGTCGAATGGCAACACATAGCATCGTGATGTAGGTTGCGCGTTCCATGGCTCCGTGAAGCGTAATGTTAATCCGCCGTAGGAGGTCTCCTGGACCGGTCGATTCCCGCGCCTCAGCAAGGACGACTCCCTTCAAGGTAGCCATATACAGTGCCGCTGGAATTCCCTTACCCGAAACATCGGCAATCAGCGCACCCTTGGTCCCATCGGCAAACGTCACGTAGTCATAGTAGTCCCCTCCTACATCCGTAGCCGGTAGCATCACTGCTGCAACGTCTGCGCCGTCGAATTGGGCAGCCTTTCGTGGCACTAGTGAGTACTGTATTCGCCGAGCGACGTCGAATTCTCGCTGCAATCGCTCATTCTCTACGGCAGCCTGCAATAGACGATGCTGCTCCAAACCAATGGAAATCTGGTCACCAAAGGCCGTCAGCAGGGCAAGGTCATCTTCAGCCAAGCCATGGTCAATCGTTGAAAAGACTGCAAGGGTACCGATACGTTGATGATCGACAAGCAATGGAATCGTAATGAGTGTACGCATCGCCAGCGCGGCCTCACGCATTCCTATGGCATTCTCAAGTGTATCAAGAAGCTGAGGTATTTCGGCCTGCCGTACGAGAGTCCGAAAGCCTACATTGGCATGAAGGGCTTCCACATACTCTGGCCGAACCAGCTGCGCTGCAACAACGCGAACAGAAGAATCAGGACCATACATTTCAGCCCACGCACCATGTGCCCTGCAGACGTCAAGGGCATACCTCGTAACGGCCTTGAATAACTCTTGCGAGTCTGGCGTGTCTGCAACCAATCGGTTAAGCGCGGCCAGGGATTGCACCTCGGACGAACGCCGATCTACAATTCCTGAGTTGGGCAATGCAGCCAGAATACTAAACAGCAATCGGAGAAAAAACGCAAAGCCAAGGGCGTAAGCCAAGGCTGTGGTCGCGTTGAGAAGAGTATGACGAAAAATCCAATCGTCAAGGCTAGTCCAGCAAGAATGGCAAAGCCTCCATATACGTCGCTGAGAGAGCCAAACAACCAAATCATCAGCAAAAGCGCTGATAATCCAACGAGGATGAAAGCGCGACGTCGAACCCTTCGATACAGCAACACGCGACCTAGAAATCCCGCCAAACCAATGCTGACGCCGAACGTACCCAAGGCTATGAGGTGGGACGTAATGACTGAGAGCACGTCAGCTGGGTGATCTTCCACGACGCGCATTGGCACGATGGCTCCAAAGAGCAAAAGCGCAAGCGTACTTACAGAATACGTCGTTATACCCGACGTCATGTCCTCGAAGGTCAACGTTGCCGTCGCCTTACGTCCGAAGTAGATCCCAGCAGCTCCGGTCATGCACAGTAGAATGAGGTCGCTTGCAACGGTAAGAACAATCTCCATCGCCACGGAATCATGCAAACCATGCTTTCCGACAATACACCACGCTACGACGGCAATTATGCGCATGACCAACAGAACTGCCCCCCCAATGACTAATAGGAGCAATAGCGTTTGCCGTGACTTTGTATCCGTGGGTAATCTCAACACGCCCTGGAACCTCCAATGTTATGCGCTAGAACTCGCTCAATACGTGCATCGCCGTATGCATGTTTCATTCACCAGGGAGGAATTGCACTCCAGTAGCCACCATCGTCGCAATTCGAACATCGCTGCTGTCGGGTGCAAGTTCCGCTTCCGT
>JALOMA010000084.1 GCA_025455735.1 Candidatus Kapaibacterium sp. | reverse complement strand
CAGTGGTGTCCGACGTGGTGGTGGGAGCAAAGGACACTCCTGAACTGGTAAACGTCGTCCCAAGCTGAAGGTTGACGGACGTTGCCCGCACGAGTCCTCCACCAGAAGCAGCGAGCGTTCTATTCACGGATCCCCAACCGATAGCACCCGTCCGGGGGTCGGCAATCAATGCACTGGCATACGGCGTAAGTGTAGTGTTGAAGGTAAAGGTAATGCCCTGCAGGACAGGTGCACGAACACCAACAGAAATAGGGGACAGGCCCAATGAGTCCGCTGCGAAGTTGTAGTTCCCTGATACGTCAACCGTTAAGAGTTCGATCGGCTTTGCTTCCGATGTATCGTCGTCCGCCATCTTGATCGCAAAGCGGTTCAAGAGGGAGTACCCTAGAGCGAGCTGTTCCTGACGCGACGCCAGGACGTTGTTGAAACGTGCATAGGTAATCGTCTGGCCTGAGACTGGGCTTACATATCGACCATACGACCCGCCTTCGACGGTTGATTGATCGGGCTGGTACCGAACGCTGATCGTGGGCTGGAGCGTGTGCCTGAACGCTTTGATACCAAGGATATCGGGCTTCAGCATGCCGTAGAGGAAGGTGCTGATGTTGACGCCTGCCGAGTAGGTGTAGTCTCGAAAGAACCCTTGGCTTCGTGATCGTACGATAGAAGAGTCTGTGGGATCAACACGTTCCGTGTATTGCTGGAAGTTCCAGTTTTCGGAATAGGATAACGTGGGAGCAATCGTCAGTGGACCAAGCTTGGGTGTAACGGTTATCGACGGACGATGTTCAATGACGCCATTTTCCCTCGTGACTCCGGGGTCGCTGAACGATGTTCTTGTCAAGGCATATCCGTAACGAGCGTTCGTGGCAAAACTCAGGGCAATATCTCCGAGCCAAGAGTTAGCAGGAAAGAGCGATTTGAAGGGAGTGAACTGTGGCACCACGTAGGAAATGACGGGGTCCTGCGAGAGGGACCCATCCACGAGATTTTGATTCATCACGAACGAAGCCGAGATTCCATGGCTGTTATAAAGCGTGCGTTGATAGGAGACGTTGGTAACGGCGTTCTGGCGAATACGGTCTGCTACATTGAACGACGTATTGGAGAGAAATCCTTCGGTCTTGTAGTCGACGCTTGCGGTAATGCTCTCATTGGGACGCATCTGCTGATTGTGGTTGAGAACGACAGAGAATGTTCGCTGGAATGGATTGTCGGCAGAGGTTCTCGTGTACGCCGCATCTAAGGCCAAGAAGCCGGAGAAACGATCAGTGAGTTTGTACTCAGTCCGGGAACGCAGAGCTATGCCACCAACACTAAAGAGGTCTGCCGTGATTTTGGAGTCCACGTAGTCGCTGATGGCAACGTAGTATCCCACACCCAGAAGTGCCAGGCCACGCGAGCCGCTTACGACTGGCGTTGGCATAATCAGACCACTCCGGCGGCCGCGCTCAAGGGAAAAGTACAAACCGATGGGCAGGGCAAAGACGGGTATATCCTCCACGTACCAGACGAGCGGGTCCATGAAGACCTTGTCGCCCATCACGGCCTTCATTTGTGGTGACTTAAAGTAGAAGTGTGCGTGTGGAGCGTCGCACGTTGTTAGGCAACCATCTTCTACATAGATGGTGCTCTCACTGACGCGTTTGATTTTGCTGCCGTAATAGTAGGCTCCGTCCATGTCCGTTTCGCCGAACTCAACGCGGCCCCGCTTCGTGGTGAAGTTGTATTCGATGACGCCGCCCGCATAGTTCTCGCCAGCATCGGTAAAGAGCGGGATGCCCGTTGTTGCACCAGTACTATCGCGCACGCCTTCGGCCCTCATGGTAGAACGCTCGAAATCCATTGTGATGACTTCCGATTCGAGTTTCTGAGTGCGGAACGTGACCACTGCATCGCCCCGCAGTCGCATGCGCCGTTTGGAAACCGAGAAGTGAATGCTGTCCTTGGCGTTGAATACCACGATCGTGTCCATGCCGCCAGCGGATGCTGAACGGCCGTCTTCGGCCCGTGCCGTAAGGTTGGTCTGCGAGCTATCGGCCAAGGGTGTACCGAGGCCCCTTACAGGAAGGATCAAAACGATGAGCAATGCGGCAGCCAGCCAAGCATGAATCATGGAGGTGATTACCGGTACGTCGTGCGTGCGAACGATGCGGGAGCGTCGAACGAGAGGCGCTCCGTGACGGTTTCGTTTACTGCGACGTTGGAAAGCTTGAACTGGGCGGACTGCTTGCGTGCATCAACGACGACGTCCACTGCAAAGGCGATAGGTATTCCACTGACGACACGTACATCCGTGAAGGTAACGTTCAACAGCACGGATCCGTTGGCATCCTTGCGTTGATATTGCTTGAGGATGGGGGCGGCCGTATCGATCAGTGCAAATTCAACGCCACTACTGCTGGAGCGACGATACAGGATCGATCCGTCCGGGCGAACGGTTGAGTCCGAGAATCGAGCAACATCCCCCGGCACCCTGCCATGCATGAGTGCGGATAACTCAGCGATGGTGAGAGGAAATGGGAGTGCGGCTGCCAGGTCGGGGCTATTCGGATTGCCCAGATAGGCACTTTGTTCGAAGTAGTTGACAAAGACGAACGAATCCCTCGTGGCGAACATCCTTGCTGCGGTCATGCCACCTATAGGAAGGGAAATGTCGATGCGGAAGGAATCGGTAGACACTACCGTAGCCGTGAACGGCAGCCCACTAAGGGCCATACCCTTGTCCCCGCCAGCCATGGATACCGTTCCTTCAATGCGTAGGGTACGGGTTGCCATGCCAAGGCGGGTAAGTGCGGAAGATCCCGATGATACTGCTGATGGTAGTACAGCACGGTTCGACGGGGCTGTTGCGCACGCGGGAACACTTGTAAGCACCAGCAGCAACAGGGCGAACAATCGAAGTCGAGTGATGGTTTGATGCATATCGTTACAAATATCCAACTTTGTGGGCCTTCCTACGTCGTTGGGAACCCTGACGGCTATCGCCAATGTTCTCACCGCTACAATTCCCAGACCTGCACTTTGCCGGGACATATTCATGGTGTATGTGACACGTAAGGCAGCATTCAGTGCTGCCCACCGACTGTTCAATCCGACGTTCACGGACGAAAAGAACGAACGCGTGTTTGATAAATGCAACAATTTTTACGGCCACGGCCACAATTACGTTCTTGAAGTGACCGTTCGAGGCCTCCCGGATCCTGAAACGGGGTACGTGATTGACTTGAAGAGGCTAAAAGACATCCTTGACGAGTGTATCATCGACAAGGTTGACCATAAGCATCTGAACTTCGATGTTGATTTTCTTCTGGGTATCATCCCCACGGTGGAAAACCTATGCGTTGCCTTCTGGCAACAATTGGAGGGACGGCTTCCCAGTGGCGAGCTTCATAGAATTAGGCTGTTTGAGTCAGAGCACAATCTTGCCGACTACCATGGCGAACCAGTCGAGCTTGTGCGGTGGCCTGCCATAGCAGAACGGCAGTTCGAAGGAGCGCTGGCATGATTGGAGAATCCAAGAAGAACGGATTGATGGTTCAACGTCAAGCGTCGATCATCGATCTCGATGATATCGAGTTGGAACGGCATTTTCAGCACACCGGCATTGGTTTTCCAACAAGCGCTCCAACAGGGGAACGCCTGTTTGATGCGAACGGCAACCACCCCCTCACGGACGCAGAACGGTCTCAAATGATCGAGCGTGCAGAGGCGAAGTTTGCAGAGCTTTTCGAAATTCTTCGTATCGATCGCAATGACCCCAATAGCGCAGATACACCGCATCGACTTGCCAAAATGTGGGTTGGTGAACTGTTTAAGGGTCGCTTCACGGAGGCCCCCCGTATCACGGTCTTCCCGAATAGGAAGTCTGTTGATGAACTTGTCATCAGCAAGGGCATCAAGGTGATGAGCGTTTGCTCGCATCATTGGCAACCCATTTCTGGCGAGTGCGCGATTGGATACGTACCACGCGATAAGGTGATTGGGCTGTCGAAGTTCACGCGGATAGTGGAGTGGTTCTCTCGACGTGGCCAAATACAGGAAGAGCTTGGCGAACAGATCGCGGATTTCCTGGTGGAGTTGTTGGATCCAATCGCACTGGGAGTTATCATCTCATCGAAGCACTATTGCATGATTGCTCGAGGGGTCGAGGCACACGAGCATAGCGTGATGGTCACGAGTGTCATGCGCGGTGAACTAGCCTCGAACACGGCCCTGCGCGAAGAATTCTTGAAGCTGGGTGCCATGTCGTAGGTTTGTCGCCCATGGTGACGTATCCTACAACAGATGTCGAAGAACAGTATTGGCGTAACGGCCAGACCACCGCGGGCATTGATGAAGCTGGCCGCGGTGCTCTGGCCGGTCCCGTTGTGGCTGCGGCGGTGATCCTGAATCCTAGGGCAATTCCGGAAGGGATACGTGATTCCAAACAGCTTTCTGCGTCCAAACGTGAGAATCTCGCCTTGGCAATTCAGCAGTCGGCCGTGGCGTGGGCTATTGGCGTGGCAGATGTTGCAGAGATTGAGCGTTTCAATATTCTTCAGGCAACATTTCTTGCAATGCAGCGGGCAGTGAAAGCCCTCTCGGCGGATCCAGATTCCCTTCTTGTTGATGGCAATCGTTACGTTCCATCGGTGACACCAGTACGCTGTATTGTTGGTGGTGACCGCCTTTGCCTGTCGATAGCAGCCGCCAGTATTCTGGCAAAAAACCATCGAGATAGGTGGATGACAACGACGGCCCACATGTTGTATCCGAACTACGATTTCGATACACACAAGGGCTACGGCACGCAGAAGCACCGTCAGGCGATTGTATCGTTTGGCCCGTGCGAACTTCATCGCCCAACGTTTTTACGGCGCATCATAGATCGGCGTCCAGATCGCCATGTATGACCTTGGTTGGCTGGACGTGCTATGGATCGTTGGATCCATGGTTGCTGTCTTCTGGGCAGGGACTCGAGGAAGCGATGGACCATCGACGATGGACTTTCTCCTTGCTGGAAGAGGTCTAACGCTGCCCATGTTTGTGGTTACGTTGGTTGCCACGTGGTACGGGTTGGTCTTGGGATCGGGCGAGATGATCTATCGACATGGCCTCGTCATGATCTTGTGTTTTGGCCTTCCATACTACATCGCCGCAGTGGCGTATGCATGGTGGCTTGCCGCACGCATTCGACAAGGAAAAGCATCGACGATTCCTGAACAAATAGGAAGCATGTTCGGAGCTCCGGCAGGGGTTGCCACGTCCATGATCCTTGTGGTTCTAGCTTCGCCTGCGCCGTATGTTGCAATGCTAGGAACGATGCTGTCGGCGTACACAGGGTGGAGCATGATCGTCTCCAGCGCGTCTGTCACGGCACTATCGTTGGCTGTTGTCTTTCGTGGTGGGCTTTCGTCGGACGTCCGAGCGAACACGATTCAATTCGTCGTCATGTATGCTGGGTTTGTTGTGTTGGTTGCAGCGAGTTGGTTCGTGTACGGGTCGCCGGTCGTCCTGTCGTCGCACCTGGAACCGGAGTTTCTTTCGATTCCGGGAAGCATCGGCTGGCAAGGTGTGGCCATCTGGTGGGTCATCGCGTTGCAAACCTTCATTGATCCTACCTTCCATATGCGTGTTGCGGCAGCGTCTACAGCAAGAGTCGCACGCCGAGGTCTCATGTGGAGTGTTGTCTTTTGGGCCCTGTTTGATCTCTTGCAACTCACTGCCGGCTTGTATGCTCGTGCCTTCGTGGACGTGCAGCGTCCCTTGGAAAGTTATTTGGCACTAGCCGATAACGTACTTCCGGACGGCCTTCGAGGGCTGTTCCTTGCGGGAGTGATTGCCGCTGGCATGTCGACGCTTTCTGGTTATGCGCTTGTTTCGGGCACCGTGATAGGACACGACTTGTATGATTCTCCACGTGGTAGAGCTCCTCGGCGGTCGTCGCTACGGTGGGGACTGATGGCAAGCGGTGTTTTCGGCGTTGTTGTGGCAGTTTGGATTCCTAGTGCCATCGACATCATCGTGGCGGCTGCGTCCATAGCAGTGCCAGCCTTCCTCTTTCCGCTTGTTATCTCGTATGTTCGCCCCGTCCGTACGAGGTCGGGACTTGGTTTGGCAGTCATTCTGGTGCCAGTACTTGCCTCTGTACTTTGGATGGTAGGCCAGCGGCTAACCGAGGCCCCCTTCATGACAAGTATCCATGCCATGCTGATTGGGCTATTGGCAAGTGGCATGCTTTGTGGTCTTTTATTCCGGCGGATCGTAGATGAACCATAACAATGCCGTGGGCCTATGGACGTGGTCCAATGCCATCAGTGCAATACGGCTGGTGATGACGTTTCCCATTGTTTGGAGTTTACTGCAGCACGAGTCGCAACTGTCCGTTGTACTATGCCTACTGGCCGCGGGTACGGATTGGCTGGATGGCTACGTGGCACGAAGGACGGCAACGGTAAGCGAGTGGGGGAAGGTGATTGATCCTCTTGCCGACAAGGTACTTGTTGGCTCCGTAGTTGCTGTCCTGCTTGTGTTGAACAAACTGCCATTGTGGTTCGTTGCCACCGTTCTCGGTCGCGATGGCATCATTCTCCTTGGCAGTGTTGTTGCCAGACGGTATACGCCCGTTGTACTACCCTCGTTGTGGTCGGGCAAGATTGCCGTTTCCAGCATAGCAATCACCGGTATTCTAGCGATGTTGACGAGCGGATGGATCGTAAATGCGTTTATGGTCGTGAGCTGCGCAACAATGCTTGTATCTTTGTACGACTATGCCGTAAGGCTCCTGTCGTTACGACATGGACAACGCTGACTGATTCACCTTCAGTACACTTCGTATGGGATTCTTCGACAAGCTCAAACAAACTGTTTCTTCGGCGATTTCTTCCGTCGGCGATGCGCTGAAGATCGACCGTTTGAAGGAGGGACTGGAAAAAACACGATCGTCGTTTGTTAGTAAACTACGTGCTGTGTTGTTCGCTGGACGAAAAATTGACGCAGCGTTACTGGCCGAAATTGAAGAAATTCTCTTAACGTCCGACGTCGGTGTCTCGACGTCCGAAAAGCTTATTGCTCGCCTCCAGGAACGAGTCAGGAAGGACAATCTCCAGGATGCTTCGGTTATAACGGACGTTTTAAAGGAAGAATTGCAGGGGCTTATCGCCGAATCGCCGTCAGCCTCCAATGATGCAACGTTTTCCGTTCCCGATGGCCGTAAGCCACACGTCATCCTCGTGATTGGTGTCAATGGAGTAGGAAAGACAACGACGATCGGTAAACTTGCTTACAACTATCGGAATTCGGGTAAGAACGTCATAATCGGTGCCGCTGATACCTTTCGAGCAGCAGCAAATGAACAATTGGAAGTGTGGGCACAGCGTGCTCAGGTCGATATTGTGCAACAAGGACAGGGTGCAGATCCTGCAGCAGTTGCATTCGACACCCTTAAGGCTGCCGTTGCGCGCGAAATGGACGTTGCCATCATCGACACAGCAGGCCGCCTGCATAACAAACAGGGTTTGATGCAGGAACTTGAGAAGATTTCCCGGGTCATGAAGAAAGTCCGCGATGATGCCCCGCACGACGTCTTTCTGGTACTGGATGCTACAACTGGCCAGAATGCTCTGCAGCAGGCACGCGAGTTCACGAAGGTTGCGCCAATTACCGGAATAATCCTTACCAAACTCGACGGAACGGCAAAGGGAGGCGCGGTTCTGGCCATTGCGGACGCAATGCAGATACCCGTGCGATACATTGGTGTAGGGGAACAGATTGACGACCTTCAGCCATTTAAGCCGTCTGATTTCATAGAGGCCTTGTTTGAAGACCGATCAACAGCCAACGAAGCATAAGTCGCGCTGGAAAAGGCCCGGCCGTTGGCTGTTTCTTGTCATTGTTGTGGCTTCGCTGGCCTTTGTTGGCATGCGAATACGTGATGAGCTTCGGAAGGCAGACATGTCGCTGCAATCCACTCGATTACAAACCGCAGGTACAACGCTCTCGGAGATGGTTATCAATAGGCAGGCCTTTCGCATCCCGCGTGACTCCCTGCTTCGCTCCAGCCAGATCGCATTTGCACTTCGTGTCGTTTACCTCCACGATACGCTCACGAGTCAGAATGCTTCCCCTGCCCAGGCGAAACGCCGTATGGCAATTCTCTTTGATACCCATATGATGTCCGTCGAAGAATATCGGTGGATTCGTTCGACTCTTCTGACGACGCTTCGCAATCAGGGGAGCCCCTCGGTGCTGTTTCGCCAAAAGGATCGACTCCGCGTTACCGAACAGCTATTCCGTCAACGGAATGGTGCGCTACGCTCGATTCCAGATATGGACCAGCGTCCATACGGGGCAGGACGTGATTGACGGTATCATGCCAACCGCATCGGCCGTGTTGTATTGGCTGACGGCTCTATTGGGAATCGTATCGCGATGGACAACATTGCGATTCGGCGTTCTCCACCATATCATGTTTGCCATAACTATTGTCCATACCGGCTTGACCTTGGTCATCGAACCAACATGCGACGTCGGCTCTGCCATGGTAGCACTGTGCTGCATGCCTTTTCTTTCTCCTCGGCATGTATGGCACGGCTGCGTTGGTTTGATAGGGGGCCTTGGCTACATGATAGTCTTCATCGGATGGATGATCGGCTAAGGCGATCGTCCATACCAGACGTAACCATGGAACGAACATGGGGAGCCCGAAGGAAATCATGGGGGAATCCCAATACTATGGACGAGACGGAGTCGAGCCTGTCCATGTATTCCTGCGGCAGGGCGACGTCAAGACAGCCCATGTTATCGCGTAACTGGTCAAGGGTACGCGCACCAACAATCGGAATGCTACTGGGTGCCTTTTGACGAATCCAAGAAAGGGCAACCTGCGGAGACGTCACGCCAAGTTCTCTTGCTACGTCAGCAACCGTGTTCGCTATATCGATGTTGCGTTGTTGTAGGCGTGGCGAATCTGGCTTCAGGCGTCGACTGTCGGCTGAAGGATGAGCATACTTACCAGAAAGGACGCCAGCCCCAAGTGGACTCCACGGCGTAACTGCCAGATTCAGTTCCGACGCCATGGGAAGTAGGTCCCTCTCGGCGTCCCTGGTCACCAATGAGTATTCGACCTGCAATCCCACAAATTGGCTCCAACCGCGGAGCTCTGCGAACGTATTACCACGTGCGACAATCCAGGCAGGTGTATCGGAGACACCGATATGGAGCACCTTGCCAGAAGCTACGAGGTGGTCAAGAGCATGCATGACTTCTTCGATGGGAGTGGAGAAGTCCCATGCATGCAGCCAATACAGATCAATAAAGTCGGTTCCCAGGCGCCGCAAGGACGCCTCAACGGCTTGCACCATGTTCTTCCGATGATTGCCGGAAGCGTTGATGTCACCAAGACGCGTATGAAGGCCATACTTCGTCGCCACAACAAAGCGTTCGCGGTCATTCCTGATAAATTCTCCCAGCCAAACTTCGCTTGTACCTTCGGTGTAGCGATTAGCGGTATCAAAAAAGTTGCCGCCAGCATCCACAAAGTGATCGAACATCTGTTGTGACGTGGCTTTGTCGGCACCGGTACCCCATTCCGTACCAAATGTCATGGTACCAAGGCAGAGTTCTGAAACGCGAAGGCCGGAACGGCCGAAGGTGGTATAGTTCATGGGGCGCATGAACGAATTCGTGATCGGGACATTGTCGATATTCGTACATGAAAACGCTTCTCCTCATCCTTGGATCCACGTTTTTTCTTGGCTGCATGGTCGTGCAGTTCAACGACCACGACGCCCTCCTTTGGGTTGCCCTGTACGCTTTGGCGTCGACGTTGGGTTTAATGGCATTGTTCAAGAAGCCAGTGCCCATTATTTCCTTCATTGCTTCACTTGGATATGGTATTCATGCCCTTGTTCTATACGCGGAAACGCATGGTCAGTGGTTCGACGGAGAAGCAGAGCGGGAAATGGCCGGAATGATGTTGGCCGCTATCTGGGCTGGTCTACTTTCAAGAATCACCAACCGTCACGAAGTGTCGGCAAGGTAGCACGTGGGAGCCGTACCACATTACGGCAATCACGGTGATGCGCATTGTAGTAGTTGCTTTTGTCCTCTCGTTCAAGGTATGCCTCTGCCAAGTGGCGCAGATCATTCCATTGGAGGTTCGGTTCGAAAATCCGATCCCACAGAACGGGTCCTTTCCAGCTACGATACGCTGGTATGACACCCCAACGGGTGGTAGTGTCCTGCACGAAGAGCGTACAATTCTTGTCGTGGAAGCTGGATCCACGACGCTATACTGTGGAAAGTCGATACCGCTTCCAGCGAGAGTTATCCGAGGGGGACAACGATGGGTAGGAATCACAATCGATGGCGAGAGTGAACGGAACCCGCGGGTGGCTATTGTTCCGACG